>NZ_JBDJLK010000023.1:0-73754 GCF_039673335.1 Pseudomonas sp. TWI929 | reverse complement strand
CTCCAGGCCGCGGTAGAGCAGTTCCTTGTAAAGGCCCGCGCCGACGTACTCATGGATGACCAGCTTTTCGCCCAGGGTGCCTTTCATGAACACGTAGACATAGCCTGGGCGTAGCGCGCGCAAGGTGTAGGCGGAATGTTGCAACGGCCCGAAGCCTTGTTCGAGGTTGAAGCCTGCATCGGCATAGCGGCAGGCGGGCATGTCGCCGCTGCGCGGCACGATGGCATAGCGCACCGGCAGTATGGGGATGCGTGCACTACAGGCGGGGCCGGAAGTGGCGCTGCTGACACTGGCGTCATTCATGGGCGGGCTCCTTGCTTTCGATCAATGCATGCAATTCGCGAAGGCGACCTTGAGGTGACTCTTCGAGGTTGGTGTAGATCTTCCCGGCCTGTTCGTTGCTCATGAGCCACATGTGTCTGGCCATCAATCTGATGAACTGCCCGGCGACTTCCTCGTCGCGAAAGTTGAGGGCTTTCAGTTGCGGCAGCAGGGTTTCAATCCAATGCCTGATATCGGCCAGTGTGTGGCTGTCGTGTTGTGGCAGGGCTAACACCTCGTGGGCCAACGTGAGCACGAAGTGTTCGTGCATGCCTGCTTGCAGCCGCTCAAGTTCAAGCTTGCTCAGGAGCAACGGGGCTTGCGAAAAGGAACGGGCAGAGGTCGGGCTGCGTTCAAGCGTTTTCCACTCGTGAGCCGGCCCCCAGTTGACTCGCCAGGCCAGCGAAGTCACAGGCCCGAGCCAGGTAGCCCGGTGGCCGTCATCCAGCGCATCCAACCAGGCTGCAAGGTGGTCCGGTTTGAACTGAAAAGTGGCCAGCCCCTGATCCGGAAGCGAGATCTGTACAAGGCTGGTGAAATGGTCTGCCAACTCGGCAAGGCCAATATCGGCATCCAGCGCGATGGCGCCGCCGATGGGCATCCAGGTGGAGATTGCATGGGCAAGCAGTTCGGGCGCGTCTGATACGTCTACCAGCACCGGCCCGAAGTCATGACGTTCGTCCAGGGCACTGCGCCGCCACAGCCACGCATGCTGGGTGTCACGGCTGACTTCATTGATAAGCTCAAGCACCGAAGGGGCATAGGCCGGGACCAGCTCACCATTTTCGAGTATTTGGGATATTGGCTTATAGGCCCAGTACTCGAGCGCGCGGGTCAGGAGCAGCAGAAAGCGCGCGTTGTTCCCGAAATGCGCGCTTGGCAGCATGTTTGAGGGCGCTGTTTTCATCGACCTGGCCCTCTGATGCAGCGGCAGTCGGGCAAGGGGCAGGAGCCATCGGGGCGGCGCCCGCACTGACGATCCAGGGGCTTGCCATTGACCGGCGCGCCACTGATGGAAAAGAGGTTGCTTGCCCCCTCTGCTGATTTGAGTATCTGGCCGTTGATACGTATGGTCGGGCTGTCGAGGGTGATACCTGTCTCATCGATCTGGATGGAGCCGCCAGGGCCCTGAATGATCACAGCTTCCGCTGTGCGCAGCACATAGCGGCGGGTACGCCTGCGGATCTCGCCTCGGGCTTCAAGCTCGGCATGCCCTTCGACCTGCTGCTCAAGGTTGCCGCCAATGCTGGTGTGGTGATTGGCTGTGATTTGGTCGTGGCGGTGATTGCCGATGGTTTCAATACGGTCCTTGGCGATCTTGATGGTCTGGTTTCGGCCGATATTGAGAGCGGCGTCATGCCCAATGCTGACGCGCTCATCATTGCCGACCGTTTCAGTGCGGTCATGGCCAATCAGAATCGACTCGTCGTTATTGACCTGTTCCTTGCGGTCATTGCCGACCTGGGTAGTCTCATCGTGCCTGACCACGATGTTCTGGTCTTTCTGTGCATGGATGAAGACCTCTTCCTGGCCCAGTTCATCTTCAAAACGCAGTTCATTGAAGCCATCACCCTTGTGGGTCTGGCTTTTGATTGTCATGCGGGTCTTGTGTTGGGGCAGGTCGTAAGGCGGCAGCTGATCACCGCAATAAGTGCGCCCGGTGATCATGGGCTGGTCGGGGTCGCCGTTGACGTACTGGATGATCACGTCCTGGCCAATACGTGGGATTGCCATCGAACCCCAGCTGCCACCAGCCCAGCCTTGGGATACCCGCACCCAGCAGGAGCTGAATTCGTTGTTCTGGCTTTCGCGGTCCCAAGGGAAGCTGACCTTGACCCGGCCCCATTCATCGCAATAGATCTCCTCGCCAGGTGGTCCGACGACGGTCGCCATGTGCGGTCCATCGACGCGAGGTTTATCCAGAGGGGCAGGGCGCCACTCCGTTCTACCGGGAACGAGCTGTGCGACTTGATCGTAGCGTGTGCTCTGGTCGACGCCGGCGGCTTCTTCTTGCAGGCTGGTGAACTGGCTGCCTTCATGAGTGACCACAGTGACTCGCCAATGCACGTTGAAATCAGCGCGCGGATGGCCCACAAGTGTAAAACCCAGGCCAGGCTGCAGGCGTACATCGTCCCCTTCTACTTCGGCAACACGGACATCGTGGCGCAGTGCAGTGATGCGGTTTTCAGTGAACGGCTTGCCAACGGCATCGCGCTTGTAGCGGCCTGGGTAATCGAAGCGTTCGTAGTCAGAAGACTGATGTTCCAGATATCGGCCGGACGCTCTGTGTTCCTGTCGGTAGGCCGGGTTGGTGAAGGTGTAGTCGCGTTGCACCTGGCGTGCGGTACGCACCTTTTCGCTGTAGCACAGGCGTCTCAAGCAAGGGATTGCCTGGTCGCCGCCGCTGCTGGCTCTGTACAACACGCTGTAGGCGTTGGCGGGCTCCTCGTCATTGGCATAGCCTTCAACCTTGTAGTTGATGGGGGATGGATGGCATGGGATGTTTCCGAAGGTCAGTAGCCGGTCGGTAATGATGAGCTTGTGGTGTTTTTCTGTATGTTCAAAACGGTAGACAAAGCCTTCTTCAGCCAGGAGACGAGCAAAAAAATCGAAATCGGTTTCTCCGGCCTGGACGCAGAACTCCCGAACTTGATGGTCGAACCCTTTACCGATTTGGTATTGGCTGATGCCCTGACGCATCAGTATCAGTTCAAGAATCTGCGGGACGGTCTTTTGCTGGAAGATACGCCAGTTCGAACGCAGGTTGGCGCGGGCCAGTTGAGGTTCAACGACAGCGCTATAGCGTGTGCGATGAGGGCCGCTATCGGCTTGGTTGAATGTGCTGATCAGCCCATGGACATGGCGTAGTGGGTGGTTTGCGCGCGAGATGGTGAACAATGCAGGCTTGTCGAGTAATTGCCCGAAGTCTACGTCGTGGTCATGGCTGATCAGTTCAAGTGTCAATTTAAAGTTGCGGTTTATACCTTCTTTTAATGTAAAGGAAACCACCTCGAATGCTAATCGGCTGGCGAGCGGTTGAAAGCTGTAATACAGATCGGATTGGCTAGGCATGATAATTCCTTGTCCGCCGTCTGATGGTTTCAGGTGTCCGGGCAGCAAGCTGCCCGGAACACGCGATGCCTTAAAGGAATGGTGGCGCTTCAAGCCTTCTGCCAGTCATCGGATCCTTCTGTACCGCAGATTTCATGGCATTCGGTGATTTTTCGGTAGGAGAACCAGACCTCTACCTCCTGGTGCCGGGGTGTCGGTGTGTCCTCTTGAGCGTGGGGTTGATCGGTCCTTAGTTTGATAATGGTCGCGTCGGTAAGTGTGGTTTTGTAGTAGAACTCGTTTGGGTCCTCGCTGGTTGCTCGGTACTGCGAGATGACAACCTCTGGGAGCAACTCGGCTTTGCAGATTGCTTCCAACAACAGGGGCTTGGATTTGTTCGTGGTAAAGGTAACTTTGTAGGGACCATGCACACGCTTGCCCGAAGGCTGTCCATTCTGAGGATCGATAGGTGTGTTGATCTCGTGCTCGACTTTTTGAAGCATGATCTCGTTTTCGAACTCGGATTGGTAAATATTCCCAATCGACTCTGCGGTGCTTGCACCTTCGCTGATATTGCCCTGTACCTTGCCTGTGATTTTTAAATAAGCTGGTGATGCCATGATGTACTCCAGTTTCAGTGTGTTTACATGCCCTTGTTTGTAAGGGATGGCCATCGGAAACGATGGGCTTGTTAACGAGAGGGGTGTCTCGCTAATTCGTTGAGACGCGTTGTGCGTGTAGCGGCTTCTTACTGCTGCAAAATGCCGTTTAGTGTTTCCAGAACCTCGGTGGTGATCAGGTGCAGGCGATAGCTGTAGATCCCATAGGCCACTGCCATGGCAAGGACGGAAATCACCAGAGGGCTCCACCATGGCCATATTCGGGTCATGCGGAAGTTTCGCGGGGCTACATTGGTATAGGGGTCACAGATTTCTTCGGGTGTAGGCCCGCGCAGTTCCCGGAGCATCCCGTGAAGTTGGTGGATGAGCGCCTTCAGTGTTTCTTCGCCTTTAGGTGCAATGGCATATTTGCCCTTCAGGCCCAGGCACAGCGCGAAGTACATGAATTCCAGTACGTCCTGATAACGCGCGGGTTCCTGCATCAGGCGGGACAGCACCGTGAAAAACTTTTCTCCACCCCAGGTTTCGTCGTGGAAAATGCTGAGCAGTGGTTCCTGGCTCCAGCAACTGTTCTTGCCCCAGGGCCTTTCCATCACCGCTTCATCGATGTACAGGCACAGGGCATATGAATACGCCAACGCCTGGGCGGGCTCGTAGCCGTGTAGGCGCATTTCTTCCTGGATGTTCTCGATCTGGTTGCGCACTTTCCGATGTACATCTTTGATGTTTGGCAATTCATCCAGTGTGCGCAGGCGTATGACCAGGCCGAACAGCGGTGCAGCAGCATCCAGCATCAGATTGTCGTAGCAGCCCCGTAGCCTGTACTCCGGATCAGCCGGGTAGCCTTCATCAAGGGGCTCAGGTTCGGGCTTCTGCGCCGGGGCTGCGGGTGTTGTAGAAATGGACGGGGCACTGGGCAATGGTGTCTCGAGCTTCGCGTGCAGCGGTGTGCCTTCGCCATTTGCGATATCGCTGGGGGCCTTGTTGGTCTCCTCCATCCTACTCACTCCTGATTGCCCAGAACTGCAGCTCAAGGCCAGGGAAATCCCCCGCGATGTGGATACCGAAGCCGTTTGCTGTTTTCATGCAAGCCCACGCCGGGTCACGTCGATCCAGTTCGAAATAGCTGAAGCCTGCATGGAAGGGCAGGTCGCGTGGTGCCACCGGTAATGGGGTCAAAGGGATGCCAGGCAGTTGCAACGGCACCAGTTCTTCCAGTGATTCGAGTGAAGTGACTTTGACCTTCTGCACGAACATCTGGCGCAACACTTGTGATGGCAGATGGGCACGGACAGCGACGATGAAGTCGGCCGCATCGATCAGCCGGCGGTCCTCCAGCGTGGTCGTCATCACACCATAGGCCCGCGTTATCAGTGGCAACGACACTGCGCGCGGTTGCAGGACCGTACTGAGTGCCCGGCGCAGCGTGTCCTCCAGCGGCTTGAACGAAGTGCGCAGCGCGGTATGGTGATACGCTGGGTATTCGTGTGACAGCCGACTCTCGTCAGTGAAGGTCACGAACTCGCCGCAAGCCTGGCTCATGCACAGGTACAGCTGTTCGGGGTGTGTCTGGGCTTGTCTGGTCAGGTGCTGGAAACATGGCCACCAGCGGTTCATGGCTTGCAGCAGGTTGAAATCGCGAATGTCGGCGATACCCGACTGGCCGGCACCGCCAATGCGAGCGGCGAGGTTGCGCGCCCGTTCACGCAGGGTATTGGTGATTTCTTCAAGAAAACGTTGCAACGCCGGCACTGCCCGCACCGACACGCAGGTGGGGTAGAAGGCTTCATCCAGCTGCACGCCCCCGTCGGGGCGGCGTTCCAGAATGCGCGCCACGGCCAGGCGGGTATAGGCGCTGCTATCGTCGGTCTGGCGTTTGAGTTGCAGGTTGGGGACGGCCACGTCGACCTGCGCCAAGTCGCCGTCGGCGGTATGGGTATCTTTGATTTCCTGCGCCTGGGCCAGGTAGCGA
Organism: Pseudomonas sp. TWI929; assembly: GCF_039673335.1. Taxonomy (NCBI): domain Bacteria; kingdom Pseudomonadati; phylum Pseudomonadota; class Gammaproteobacteria; order Pseudomonadales; family Pseudomonadaceae; genus Pseudomonas; species Pseudomonas sp. TWI929. Next base: position 67,790 of record NZ_JBDJLK010000023.1, on the reverse strand, counting down.
AAGTTGGCGGCATTGTCGGGCCAGCTGACTTCACGGCCACCCTCTGTACGCAATGGCAGGCATAGATACACCTCGCTGTTCTTTGAACCGTCATCGTCGATTTCCAGCGGTGGCGGTGGCGGAAGATCTGCGGGGATATCGAACACCGTCCCGTCCGGCATGACGCCCCGTGCCCGGGTGATGGCGATTTTGCCCAGGCTGAGGTACTCGTCGTTCAGTTGAAGTTCGCTGAAACCGTAAAAGGCAGCATTGAGGCTTCCAAGGCGTTGATGCAGGGCCGCTTCACTGGCCCGGGCCGCCTGCTGGAAATGCTGCGGTTTTACGTACAGGCCCTCAGGCCAGAGGACGGGGTTACGTGTACTCATGAGCACTCCGTGTCAGCGTGAGCAGGCGAAAAGGGCAGGGCTGGAGACGGCATCAGTCTTCCTCCTTGAGCAGCAGCTGCGTGTCGTTGAGCAGCACCGACAGAATGATCTGGTGACCGCGTGGGGGAATGCGCAGCACTTGGCGCCAGGTCGCGTTGTCCTGACTCCGGTAGTCGCCAATCACTGCGACGAAGCGGGTGTCTGCCTCAATGGGCGCGAAGGGGATGAACTTGAACTGGCCGGGGCGCAACAGGTAATCGTCATCACGGATGTAGGTGCTGCGCAGGGTCTTGGCGGGGTCTTTATCCAGCAGCTGATAAACGCTGTTGCGTAGCAGTGAGTCGTCGCGCAGCTGCAGGATCTTGATGGCCATGGGCGTAGCAACGGACGCTGCGGCTTCCGTGGTAGTGTGCGGTAGTGTCAGCACAACCGTTGGGTCGTCGTAGCTGCCGGGCGTGCTCTCTTCCAAGGGGGAGCGAGGCGGATTGCTGCCATCGTCCTCGTCCATCACGACAGGCGAGATTGCAGGAAATTGTTCCTGAAGGTATTCGAATAACGTCCCGACTTTTTCGGTCAGGGCGACGGGGTCACCAGCACTCAGGCTTACCGCGTAAGGGCTGGGCTCCAGAGCGCTCTCATGCTCGGCCCCAATATCGAAGCTGTTCGGGTTGCCATTGAGGGTAGGGCTGGCATTGATGCTGAACGCAACCTCGGTTGGGTGATCCTTTGGCGGCCCAATGGGTAACGAGTGGTCCATGACCACTTGGCTCATTCTGCTTAGGGACGTGCAGCCCGTTATCCCGATCAAAATGGCCAACAGGGCGACTACGAACGGAGGCCGCGTCATGAGTGTTCTCCTGAAATCAGGCGCTGCAGCGGGTTCTCTTGCGTCAACTCCGCAACTGCCTCAGCGTCCAGTGCCGCCAACGGGTCATTACCTGTGACCGTCGTGAAGACTGAGCAGATCTCCACAGCGGCCTGGGCGGCTGGGATTTCGGCTTGCCAAGCTTCGGCGCAAACATCGGCTATCAGCCGGTCGAGTACCCTCAGGCCAGGGTTGAACAGGTCCGCTAGCGGGCGTGCATCGGTTTGTGAGAACTGAACCTGCAGCCGATAGGCGCCGATAAGCAGTTGGTCGCCTTCAACAAGCCGCCTTGCCGTGAGCGCTCCCAAGCTGAGGACGCTATCGTTCAGGTAGGTGCGGTTACAGTGATCGATCACGCAGAAGCTGCCCTCGATCCAGCGGATTTCGCAATGAATCGGCGCAACGGTCTGGGCACGGTCATTGATCTGCCAAGTGGCCGCTGCACTGCCGATGGTGCCGCCTGCGCTATCGAACTGGTGCCGAGCAGTAACGCTATGCTGCAACTGGTCGAGGTTGGTGATGTTCAAGGTCAATGTGCTCATGAGCGCCCCCGGAACCGCACGACGGGGCTTATCTGGCCATGGCGGTCGTCTACAAAACTGGTCCAACCCAGATATGCACCTTTGCTGCGGTGCAGGCAGAAGGGCGATAGCGCGTTTTGCTTCAGGCGCAGTTCCAGGTCGTAGGCCAGGCCATCACGCAGTAGAAAGTCGATCAGCGCGCGCAAGCGGCCAAAATTGATGCCGCTGGGGAGCAAGTCGCGCAGTTGCGCCTGGTCCAGTTCGCTGATCACGATGGTGAATTTGCTGCTGCGGGTACGCGTGCGGCTGCCGACCATGAAGGTGCGGCCCAGTTCGCCGTTGCTACGGCCAAGGCATACGAGCTGCTTCGCTGCAGTGGGTACTGAGCGCGTTTCGAATTCACGGATCTGTACATGCTTCAGGTCGAAGCAATGGGCAATGATGCCGGCCACGGTTCCCGGTGCACGGCTGCGGCTGGCAATGACGCCAGCGAAGCTGAGCAGTCGGCTCCAGGGCAGTTCCGTGTCCCCTCGCAGCTGTTTGTCGTTCAGGCCGAGCAGGGCAAAGATGTACTGCGAGAAGCCATCGGTGGCTCCCGGCTGAAAGCGGATGTAGTAGCGGTATTTGCGCCAGATACGGTGCAGCAGGCTGAGCAGGTAGTGGTTGAAGAAGTCGAAGAATGCTGGACGCACACCGATGCCCTGCGCATGCTCGTATGCCACTTGCTCAAGATAATAGGTGGGCAAGGGCGAATCGGTGCCATGCAAACCCATGAAGGTGGTGCACACGCGATAGCGCTGTTCTTCGCCGGGCATACGTTCGGCTTTGTACACGTCCGAAACGGGAAAGGTCAGCCGTGGGTCGCAGGCAAGTCGCACGCGCAACCGGGCGGCCTCACTTGGCCAGCGCGGCTCAAGGTCGTCACCGTATAAGCCATGCAAACGCTCCAGTAACTGAAAGAAGTTGTACTGGTACGCTTCGGCGAGCAGCTTGTCGGCTAGATCAGCGGTTGTTTGCCGGTCTGGATTGGCCATGTGTAATGCTCGTTGTTGGTAGTGTTGATCACTTCCAGTTGGTGGAAGGAATTGATGCTGGCGTACAGGGCAAAGAAGTGGGCGAGTACGCAACTGAACAGGTACAAGTCGCCTTCGCAGAGGAAGGCAGCCTGGTCCAGCTTCAGCTGGGTGTGCAGGCCACGAACGGGCTGCCCCTTGATCAGCCAATCCAAGGGTGCTGTGTGGATTTCGCGGATGCCGTCGAGTTGCTTGGCTGTGGTGCGTGTTTGCTGAATGTCGTGCAAGGCGACGAAGTCATAGGCGCGGATGACCGCTTTCAGTGGCTCGACTGAGAGCAGCGACAGGTAGTTGAGCGACATGTTGGAAATCAAGGCCCACTGCAACTGGCCATCCAGCACCGGGCGACAGGGACGGGTGGGGGCGCAGATGTTGGTGTAGGTTGCCAGGGGCGGGGTGGCTTCGGTGAGCACGTTGATGTCGTCGATGCTCAACGCCAGTGGCAGGTCGCGGTTGCTACAGGTCAGGTCGATGGATGCCGTTTCCAGCTCACCAATGTACGCATTGGCATCGGCGCGCACGAAAGCAATGCGGTGCGTGACGCCATCGCCGTTCAGCGACTCTGCGAGTTTGTAGCGGTAATACAACGCCGTGCGCCCTTGGACATGCTCGATTTCATGGGCGAACGACTCGAAGGGGCGGAAGGTTCTCAGGTGTTCGCCGGTGCTCCCGTCTGGCGTGGTGCGGGTGCTGATTACCTCATCGACACTGAATATTTCGTAAGCGTACTGCTCTGCGCCTTTAGGTTTCAGCTCGACCTGGGCAACCTCGCTGGAAAGGTCGATGGGCTCGGCACTGTGTTTGAACAGGTTGACTGCTGGGGTACAGAACAGCCTGAAATCTGCATTGCCAACACGCAGTGAGTCAGGCAGCTGACGGGTGAAGTGGAACTCTAGGCCCACCTGCTGGCTTTGCTCTGCGGGCCAAAGCCTGTCCAGCCCTGTGATGGTGAAAAAGTGAAACCGCTGCGGGAAAATGAAGTATTCCTGCAGGATCCGGTAGCCATCGAAGACGTTCTGCGGATAGGGCAGCATGGCTTCGTCAGGGCTGAAACCTGGAAAGGCAATGCTGCTGGCCGGTAGCCGGCGAACCTCGCCGTTGATGGTCACGCTGACATGCTTGAGGTATTGCGAGAACCACAGATACAGCGTGCGCGCGGTGCGGTGGTCGCCACTCAGGTGAAGGTCGAGGCTGGTACAGCCCAATGTATCCAGCGGTCGCTCGACCATGGTTTGAAGGCCGATGTGAACCACGGAACTGTCCAGGGTCTGTGTTGCGCCAACCGTGTCGATTTCGAACGGGTGTATGTTTACCGCTGTGCAGGTACGAAACTCGCAGGCGACACCGTCTACGGGTTTTGAGAACAACCTTGAGCCTTTGGGGATCTGCTGTGACTGGCTGAGCGATTGCTTGCGCGGTGTGAACTGTATGATGGTTACGCTGGGCAGTGGTCGAAGGTAGTTGGGCCACAGCAACTGCAGCATGGGGTGCGTAAGCTCTGGCAGGTCGTCTTCCAGCTTGAGCCGTAGCTTGGCCGTCAGGAACGCAAAGGCTTCCATAAGGCGTTCGACATCAGGGTCGCTCGCGCCATTGCCAAGAAACCGGGCAAGTCGCGGATTGTCCTTGGCGAAGTCGTTACCCAGTTCGTGCAGGTAACGCAGCTCTTCGTTGAATCGGTCCTTCAGAGACATGGGTTACCTCACGCGGGTATGGCGGTTGTGCCCGTTCACCAGCAGTTCCAGTTGCAGCTGCTCCGTGTGGTTGTTGACCTGCACCTGGCAGTCCAGCCTGAAATGCAACTCCAGCGGCGCGTAGCAATCTGGCACCGCTTTGAGCGCGCGCACGTGAATGCGGGGTTCAAAACACTGGATAGTGCGGCGGATATCAGCACTCACCTGCTCAAGCAGGTCACCGTTGCTTGCCTCATGCCCATTGAAATCAGCCAGGCCAAGCTCAGGGCTGCTCTGCGAGCAACCCTTGCGTGCGTTGAGCAACGTTTCGAGGTGGTGTTTGATGGCGGTGACTTTGTGTGCTGCGCTTTCCTGCCGAGAGGGCTTCTGGGGCACTGTCGGATCCGCCATCAAGCGATCAAAGAGAGTACTCATTGCGTATCGAGCCGCCCGACCAGGGAGATCTCGAAGTTTGCCCCCATGTATTTGAAGTGCGGGCGTACGGCGAGCGAAACCTGGTACCAACCCGGGTCACCGGCAACGTCCGAAACTTCAACCTTGGCAGCGCGTAGCGGTCGACGGCTGCGTACATCGGCAGATGGGTTTTCCTGGTCGGCTACGTATTGCTTGATCCATGTGTTGAGCTCGGACTCAAGATCGCGTCGCTCTTTCCAGCTGCCGATCTGCTCGCGCTGCAGCACCTTGATGTAGTGGGCTAGCCGGTTGACGATGAACAGGTAAGGCAACTGGGTGCCGAGCTTGTAGTTGGTCTGTGCCTGCAGGCCTTCGGTAGTCTTGGGAAAGTTCTGGGGTTTCTGTACCGAATTGGCCGAGAAAAATGCTGCGTTGTCACTGTCTTTGCGCATGGTCAGGGCGATGAAGCCCTCTTCGGCCAGCTCGAATTCCTTGCGGTCGGAAATCAGCACCTCGGTAGGAATCTTGGCCTGCAATTGCCCCAGCGACTCGTACAGGTGCACCGGCAAGTCTTCGACGGCCCCACCCGATTGGGGGCCGATGATGTTTGGGCACCAGCGGTAGCGGGCAAAGCTGTCATTGATACAACTGGCCAGCAGGAAGGCGGAGTTGCCCCACAGGTAGTTGTCGTGGCGCCCGGCGATATCTTCTTCGTAGTTGAAGCTCTCGATCGACTTTTCTTCCGGGTGGTAGGCTGAGCGGAGCATGAAGCGCGGCCCGGTCAGCGCGGCGTGCCGGGCATCTTCGCTTTCGCGGAAAGCACGCCACTTGGCATGCCTAGGGCCGGCAAAGATGTCCTTGATCTCCTTGAGGTTGGGTAACTCTTCAAAGCTGCTGAGGTTGAAGAATTCCGGTGAGGGGGCAGCGAGGAACGGGGCGTGTGACATGGCGCCGACGGAGGCCATGTAGCTGAGCAGTTTGATATCCGGGGAGGAGGGGCCGAAGCTGTAGTTACCGACCATGGCAGCAACCGGTTCGCCACCAAACTGTCCATAACCGGCGGTATAAACGTGCTTGTACAGGCCGCTGCAAGTGATATCGGCCGCATTCTCGAAGTCATCGAGCAGCTCTTCCTTGTTGACATGCAAGACCTCCAGCTTGATGTTTTCACGGAAGTCCGTCCGGTCGACCAATAATTTCAGGCTGCGCCAGGAAGACTCCAGTTGCTGGAACTGAGGCTGGTGCAGAATGGCATCCATCTGCTTGCTGAGGACCCGGTCCAACTCTGCAATCATCTGGTCGACGCGATGTTTGTTGATAAGTTGATCTGGGTCATTGCTTTTGAGGACTTCAGCGATAAAGGCAGATACACCCTGGCGGGCAACCTGGTAGCCCTCCTGAGCGGGTACCAACTTGGTTTCTGCCATGATCTGGTCGAGCAAGGTAGCGTTGTTCAACGTTTCGCTAGTTGCATCGACGGTTGCAGTAGTGCTGCTTGGCTTCGGCATGGGGACGCTCCGTTGTCTCAGTCTTCTTTTGGTGCCTCAAGCACCAGGTCGAGTTCTTTGGCAAGTTGTCTACGGGCGTGTTCGTCATTCAGCAGGTGCTGCAGTTGTTTGCGGAATGCCGGTACGTTGCCCAGCGGGCCTTTCAGGGCAACCAGCGCTTCACGCAGTTGCAGCAGTTTGTTCAGTTCGGGTACTTGGCGAGCAATGCGGTCGGGCCCGAAGTCGTTGATCGACCTGAACTGCAAGTTGACCGCCAACTCTGCATCCGGGGCAGTACTGAGCATGGAGGGCACGGACATATCCAGGCGCACGTCGGCGTCGTTCAGGACATTGTTGAATGTGTGTTTGTCGATACCCATGACTGCACGGTCTTCAAGCGCGCGGTCGTCACCCAGGCCGAAGTCACCCAGGACCAGCATCTTGTGCGGTAACTCTACTTCCGCCTGTGCGCCACTGGTGGCGGGTACATACTTGATGTTGATGCGCTCTTTGGGCGCTACGGATCCGGAAGATCTGCTCATGGCCTCATATCCTTGGCTACTTGTATTTTATATGTAGGAAGTTTCCTACAGGTTTGTGTTTATTGGTAAACGCTTGAGCGGTTCTAAGTTTCCTTGTGCGTAAAAACCATGCGCTTTGATTGCGTTGGGAGTCGAGCGATAAGATGTAAGAAAATATTTATTTGTATTGCCTGTTCGTGATGCACTAGTCTCCGGCCAGTTTCGTTTGGCTAGATGGGATGAGTGTTGTTTAGTTTGGTGGATTGATTTTGTAGGAAAGTGCGACTTATCTCGTAGGGCGTATGTGTAACTGCAAGGAGAGTGAACTTAAGATGATTGCCCGCTATTCCTGTGGTGCTGTTATTTCGTTGCTGTTTAGTCTGCCGCAGGCTTTCGCAAGCCCGGTGCGTGATTGCCCCATGATCGTGTCTAACGTGGAGCGTCTGGCGTGCTTCGATGAGGCAGCGAACACACCTGCGCATGCAGTAAAGCGGCAGTGGTCAACCCCCGAGCAAGAGGCGCCCAGTGTGCTGCGTGTGATGGCAAACGAAACTGCACGGGGGCCAGATGACCTGACCTTCCTTGCCAGTGCAGGTGAAGAAGACTGGCGGATACACGGGCTGGTGATATCAGCACCAGCAATTGCGTCGGCCGAGCCACGCTCGTACCTGGCAATCAGTTGCATAGAGAGCATCTCGAGGCTGCAGTTGATTACCGGAAAACCTCTGGATGCGAGGTGGGTAAAGGTTCGGTTACAGGGGATGGATGAGTCGACGGTTGCAACGCCCTGGCAGGTAATGGAGAACGGGCAGGTGCTCGACGCCGGACGGGGGCTGCCCGCCATCGAGCAAATCAAGAAACTCATCGGGGCTCAGCGCATACAGCTGTTCAGCGGCAACCCTGCGGTTGATGGCCTGATGTTCGATGCCCAGGGGCTGGACCTTTTGATCAGCAAGGCGCGTAGCACATGTCGCTGGTAACCGGGGGGCTGGAAGAGCAACTCAACCGGCTACTCATGCCGATCGATCCGGCTGTACCGGCTGGCCTGTTTGATGTGGAGGACGAGACCTACCAGGCCATTGACCAGGAGATGGTCAAGCTGGGTGGGTTGCAGGAAGCTTCAATCGACTGGACCTACATTGAAGAGGCGTCCTTTCAGTACCTGGCCCAGCATTGCAAACACGTGCGGATCGCCGCGCATCTGAGTGTCGCGTGGCTGCGCAGTGGTTGCTGGGAGCGCTGGGGAGTCACCCTGGCATTGTTGGCTGGCATGGTTGAATGCTATTGGGAAACCGCTCATCCAAAACCGGGTCCTAAAGGTTACCTCGGCAAGCGCAAGCTGGTTGGCATTGTGCTCAATCGCTTGATCGACGCGCTGCCGCGCCTTGACCGTTTCACGTACACCCCTGCCTATGCGGTCGCGGCGCAGGATGCGTTGCGGCGTCTGAACCAGCAACAGGCTTTTGCACAACTGGATGATGCTGTTCTGAGCGAACTGGGGTGCCTGCTACTCAAGCACACAGACCTGGCCAATGGTGTTGGCGCGGCTGCCGAGCCGGTTGCCAGCATCCAGCCTGCGCCGCTGGCTGATGTCATTGCCATGCCTGCGCCTCGGGTCACGATTGGCAACGAACGCGAAACGCGGCGGGCCGTGTTGAGTATGGCCGAGCTCATCAATCAACAGGATCCCTACGACCCGACTGGCTACCAGTTACGTCGCTTCGGGTTGTGGGCGCATATCCAGGCTGCGCCGGCCGCGAAGCAGCGGCACTGCACGGGGCTGATTTCGGTACCGCCAGATGTTGCCGCCGGTTACGAAAATGCCGCAGCTGCCACTTCGATTGACATTGCGTTGTTACACCGGATCGAGAAGAGCATCACGGCAGCCCCATACTGGTTCCGTGGAAGCTTCCTGGCGGCAACAGTGGCGTCGCAGCTGGCGATGCCGGAGGTCAGCGAGGCCATTCGCAGTACGACCGCACGCTTTGTCCAGCGCCTGCCGTCGTTGCAGCAACTGTGCTTCAGCGATGGTACGGCGTTCGTCGATGAACAATGCCTGGCGTGGCTAAAAGGTCGCCAGGAAATGGCGGAGCAGGGCGCTGCCTTCCATGAGTTCCGCAGCCTGCGAGAGGAACTTGACGCTCAATTGGAAAGCATTGGTGTCGAGCAGGTGCTGTTGAAACTGCAGGGCATGCAAGGGGGGCTTCATTCGCCGCGTGAACGCTCCCACACCACACTCATCGCCGCTGACTTGCTGGCTACGCGCGGCGTGTCCTGGTTGGCCCAGGACTTGTGCGCCGCAATAGCGCGAACGATGCAGCAAACCACTGCCGATGCCTGGGAGCCCGAGGTGTTCCAACGGCTTCAGCAACGCGCGATGTCCACCGCATTGGCCGATCAGAACAAGGATCTGGAGCCCTGATGAATCCTCTATGGAAGCAATTCAAACGCTGGGGGTTGCCCTTGGCTAACCGTATTGGCCTGGCGATGCCGCTGCTGCTAGCACTTGGCGTCGTGTTGCTGCTGATTGCCATCTGGTGGCTTGGCCCGCATTGGACGTGGCGCGAGCAACAACCACTGGCCAACGGAGCTTATCGTATTGTGGCGAGCCTGGTCCTGGTGCTGGTACCGCTGTTGTGCTGGCTGCTTGTGTTACGCACCCGCTTTCGCCGCCTTCAGGCAGAGCGCAAGCAGGCAGTTGCCGCTGAACTGGATCGCACGTTGCCGTTCGTCCAAGCGCAAGAGAAGGCGCTGAACCATGGGCTTGATTGCTATTTCGACAATGCCGGCGGGCGCAGCGCATTGTACCGACTGCCCTGGTATCTGGTGTTGGGAGACGAGCACGCGGGCAAGACCAGCTTCATTGATCGCACCGATCAGCGTTTCTCTTTGACCCGTATCGACAGAGCCCAGGCTCGTGGTCGGCAGGATGATGCGCTTGCCTATCCTGTGGGCTGGTGGGTCAGCAATGACGCGGTGATTATCGACCCGCCTGGTGTTTTCATCAGCCAAGAGGTAACGGCAGGTGTGCCAGCCGAGAACACATCAGTGCCCGCCCCAAACGTACCGCCCGGTACACCGGCCAGGCTGTGGCATCACCTGCTGGGATGGCTGCTGCGCAATCGCAGCCAAAGAGCGCTCAATGGATTGGTACTGGTCATCGACTTGCCTGCGCTGCTGCATGGTACACCCGGGCAACGTATCGCACTGGCTCACGTCTTGCGCACGCGCCTGTATGAGGTGAGTAGCCAGCTAGGTTCGCGCCTGCCGCTTTATGTGGTGTTGTCCAAATTCGACCTGCTGGATGGCTTCGACCAGCTCTACAGCAACCTTTCAGCCTCCGGGCGGGAAAACTTGCTGGGCTTTACGTTTACGCTGGATACGGTCGATTCATACGATGCCTGGCTGGTCGAATATGGCGAACACTTCGATCGTTTGATCAGGTTGCTGTTCGAGCAGGTTTTTGACCAACTCGATGGGTTGGGCAGTGCTCCGAACTGTGCGCGCCTGTTCACCTTGCATGCACAGCTGGCTGGGTTGCAGCCGATATTGCTGAATTTTCTGCGTGAAACACTGGCCAGTGACCGCTTCACTACGCCTGCCTTGGTACGTGGTGTGTATTTTTCATCGGTCGTGCAGCAGGGGGACATGCTTAATGCATTCGTCCGTGAGGCGGCACAGCCCTACACGACAAAACTGCCCCTGCGTGAAGGCAAGGCACAGAATAAGGCGTCGGCCTACTTCATCCAGCAGGCGTTCAGGCGAGTTATCTACCGGGAAGTCGGGGTTGCCGGGGACAACGTCAGGGTGGCCCGCACCAAGCGCCAGTTGCTATGGGTCGGTTCTGGTGTCGGTGTGCTGGCGTTCTGTGTCGTCATTGCCAGTTGGCAGCGCTACTTCGATATCAACGCCACCAATGCAACCATGGTGCTTGCCAAGAGCCGGGAGTACAGCCATCACGAAGTGGATCAGCGCGTGGACACGACTGGGCGCAACCTGCTGGAGCCACTGGACCAGATCCGCGATGCCGTGTCGGTATTTGGCAACTATCGCGCTGCGTGGCCGGGCGTTGCTGATATAGGGTTGTATCAGGGGCGCGCAATCGGCCCTCGCGTCGATGAGGCGTATCTGGATCTACTCTCCAAACACTTCTTGCCGGCCTTGGCCAGCGGTGTGATCGATGCTATGAACGCAGCCCCACCCGGCAGCGAGCAGCAAATGGCCGCACTCAGGGTGTATCGAATGCTGGAGGACCGCCAGAACCGCCGGCCCGAATGGGTCGAGGAGTGGATGGCCCGGCAGTGGCAACAGGCATTCCCAGGGCAAGGACAACTGCAGCGCGACCTCATGCAGCACCTGAAATACGCCTTGGCCTATGCCGATACCGAATTGCCGCAGTATCGCCAGCGTGTCGTCGAAGTGCAGCAGGCATTACGCAAGGTACCGCTGCCGCAGCGGGTTTATGCCGCTCTCAAGCAACAGGCCGATGAGCAGTTGCACACCGGCTTGGACCTGCGTCACCAAGTAGGGCCGGCCTTCGATGTGGTGTACCAACCGTCCTCCGGGGCCAGGCAGGGCGATGATGGAATCCTGCTTGCCCCTATGCTCACCGCCAAAGGGTTCAAGGAGTACTTCGAGCCACGCAGTCAGCGCTTCGCTGAAATGGCAATGATCGACCAGTGGGCGCTGGGTGAGCGCGGCCAACTCGATTATTCGGACGCCGATCGGGATGCGTTGGCTGAACGCCTGCGCAACCTGTACAGCGCCGATTACATTGACAGTTGGCGGCGTGCCTTGAATGCCTTCTCGGTGGCTGACTTCGGTGATCTGGAGCATGCTGTCGCGATCCTGGAACAGTTGACCGGGCCTGCGGCGCCGCTGCATCGGTTACTGGATACGGTCAGGGAAAACACGGCGTTGGTGTCACCAGCAGGTATCGAAATACCGGGTGAGGCAGATGCGCTGCGGCCAGCGAGCCGCAATCCCGAACACCAGCAAGCCTTGGCCATCCAGCGTGCGTTTGCCGGGCTGAGTGCCATGTTGCAGGCAGCAGGCGAAAAGCCGAGCTACTACGATGAAACCCTCAGCGCCATAGCGGCCGTTCACGACTATGCCAAGGCGGTACAGGACAGCCCGGAACGAGGCAAGGCTGCTTTGCAAGCGGTGCACCAGCGCTTTTTGATGACCGGGCAAGACCCGATTGCTACCTTGCAGCGAGTGGCTACAGGGTTGCCGGAACCGCTCAACCTCCAAGTCAGGAAAGTGGCGGACCAGACTGCGCAAGTGTTAAGCGTTGAAGCATTGCGTGAGTTGGAGCGGCGTTGGGATGTTGAGGTTTACAGCTTCTTCCAGCAGCGTCTGGCAGGGCGTTACCCGTTCTCGGTGAGGGCGCCCGATGCGTCCCTGGATGACTTTGAAGCGTTCTTCGGGCCCAAGGGGCGGCTGCAGCAGTTTAACGATCAATACCTGAAGCTGTTCCTGAAGGAAAACCTCGAAGCCTTGCAGGCAGGTCAGCAGGGGCAGTCCTTGGTCCGCAGTGATGTGATCGAACAGCTGGAGCTGGCAGATCGCATCCGCGAAACCTTCTTCGATCAGCGTGGCAACCTGAGCGTGCAGTTCAGCATCGAGCCGTTGGGGCTGAGTGCCAATCAGCGCACCAGCCTGCTTGATCTGGATGGCCAATTGATTTCCTACACCCATGGTCCGAGCCAGATCATCGGTATCGTCTGGCCCAATACCCTGGGGCAGCACGTGCGCAGCAACCTGACCTTGCTCAGACAAAACGGCAACAGTAGCAGCCTGGAATACCGCGGCCCATGGTCGATGTTCCGCTTGCTCAGTCGCGGTACGCTCAATGGGCGGACGGCAACCAGCGTGGACCTGAGTTTCCGGGCCGGTGATGGCGTCATGCGCTACCGGCTCAACGCGGAAAAAGCCTTCAATCCCATTACCCAGCAGCCATTCAAGGGCTTCCGCTTGCCACGCGGTTTGTTGCAACAGTTACCCAAGGTGGCTCAGGCGGGGCAATCGGATGACCAGCCCTAATGAAAATCAGGCCCAGCAACAGTGCCAAGGCGCCTATAAACCACTCAACGCCCTGCCAGCCAGATACCCAAAGGTCATGCCCGGCCCCAGGGTAATACCGCCGCTCGGGTAGTGCCCGCCCATCACGCTGTGCATGTCGTTGCCCACCGCATACAGCCCGGGGATCGGCTGCGCCGCGTGGTCCAACACGCGGGCCGAGGCATCCGTGCCCAGCCCGGTGAAGGTGCCGAGGCTGCCCGGCAGCACCTTCACTGCGTGAAACGGCCCCTTCAGCAGCGGCCGCAGCGACGGGTTGGGGGCCTGCAACGGTTCGCCCTGGGCCCGGTTGTAAGCGGATGCGCCACGCTGGAAGGCAGGGTCTTCACCGTGGGTGGCATAGCGGTTGAAGCCATCCACCGTGCGCTGCAACTGCGCGGCATCGATCCCGCAGCGCTGCGCCAGTTGCGCCAGGGTAGCGCCGCTTTGCAAGTAGCCACAGCGTTGATAAAAGCGGGTAGGGAAGGGAAAGGGCTTGGCCCAGCCGATGCCATAGCGGCGCTGGGCGGTGTGATCACAGATCAGCCAGGCTTGCGGCTGCTCACCCTGCGGCGTGGCGGCGAACAGTGCGTTCATGAAGTCGTGATAACAATCGGCCTCGTTGACGAAGCGTCGGCCATCGCGGCGCACGGCGATGAAGCCGGGCTTGGCGCGGTCGATCAAGTGCGGGAAGTGGCCGAAACTGCCATCGCTGCGCGGCACCCGCGACACAGGTGCCCAAGCGCCCGCATGGGCCGCAGTTGTAGACACCAGGCCACCGGCCTGTTCACCCAGGCGCAGGCCGTCACCGCTGTTTTCCCTGGGCGCAGCGGAGTAATGCTGGTCACCCGTCGGCGCATGCGGCATCTGTTGCGCGATGCGCTGGCGGTCATGCGGGAAACCACCGCAGGCCAGTACCACACCTTGGCGGGCATGAATCACCTGGCCATCGGCAAACAACGCACCGCTGACCCGCCCTTCGCCCAGCAGGCGAGTGGCCGGTTTGTCGGTCAGCAGCGTCACGCCAAGATCGAGGGCGCTGCGCAGCAGGCGTGCCACCAGCGCGTTGCCGTTGACCAGTTGCTGGCCACGACGGTGCAGCAGCAGGTCGCGGCCATGGCGCAACAGGCGCGTGCTGACATGCAAGGCGGCCTTGAGCGAGCGGGTGGCGTTGAAGAAGGCGGCCATGTCGGTGCCACCGGCGATGCCCATGCCGGCCAGGCTGACAATATCCAGCGGTGGGCGCAACTTGTGCAGCCAAGGCCCGAGTTGGCGCCCGTCGAAAGGCAGTGCACATAGCGAACGGCCGCCACGCGCGCTGCCGTCACCTTCGCGCATGTCGGGCATGCGGCTGCCGGATTGGAACTGTACAGCGGTGTGTTGCTGGAAGAACGCCACCATCTGCGGGCCATGGCGCAGGAAGGCGCATTGGCGCGGGTCCAACTCGCTGGCATGGGTTTGTGCGCGCAGGTAGCGCTCTGGGGCACCGTCGGCTTCGACGATGCCTTCGGCGATGGCCAGCGGGTTGCGCGGTATCCACAACCAGCCCCCCGACCAGGCGCTGGTGCCGCCCAGCTGGCTGGCTTTTTCCGCGACGATCACATGCAGGCCGTGATGCGCGGCAGTAACGGCGGCAGCCAGGCCAGAGGCACCGGAGCCGATGACGAGTACGTCACATTCGAGGGGTTGCATTGTGCGGTTCCGCTCAGGTGTTGGAACAAGGTTTTATTGCAGCGGTGAAAAACCGGTTGGCCGCATTAGCCGCGATTGCAGGCGCAGCACTGCGCCCAGTTCGCGGTTGCGTCGTGAGAACTCTGCCCAACGCGGGTCCGCTGCCATCGCTGTGCGACGTGCCATGCGCTCGTCGAGGCTGGTATAGCCCCAGATATGCACCACTTGGTTGACGTCGCCGAACTCGCTGGTGAAAAAGCCGACCAGGTTACCCAGGTACTCGCTTTGCACTTCCAGCGCATGGCTTTGGTACAGGGCCAGCCAGTCGGCCATTTTCAGTGGGTCGAGGGTGTAGGTTCTCAGTTCGTAGTACATGCCGGGGTCTCCATGTGGTTGGCCGGCGCCTGCAGGCGCGCGGTGATGTGGTTGGCAGCGAGCCAGCCGAAGGTGAGGGCAGGGCCCAGGGTGATGCCGGGGCCGGGGTAGGTGCCCTTCATCAGTGAATTCATGTCGTTGCCGACTGCGTACAACCCGGTGATGGGCTGACCATTGCGGTTCAGCACGTTGGCATCGGCGTTGGTTACCAGGCCGCAGGCCGAACCGAGGTCACCGGTATGGATGCGGATGGCGTAGTACGGGCCGCTGGCCAGTGGCGCCAGGCACGGGTTGGGTGTGTGTTGCGGGTCGCCCATGTAGCGGTTGTAGCTGTTGCCGCCTTTGCCGAACGCGCGGTCGATGCCGTTGCGCGCATCGGCGTTGAACTGCTCAAGGGTTTGCGCGAACACCTGTGGGTCGACGCCGATGGCCTGGGCCAGGGCTGCTACTGTTGCAGCCTGGTACAGGTAGCCGGCGTCTATCAACGCCTGGTTGTTCACCGGCTTTGGCCGCGCCAGGCCCAGGCCATAGCGGTTCATGGCCTCGGCATCGCAGACCAGCCAGCAGCTGGTAATGCCGTTGGCGAACATGGTCTGCACGAAGTGGTGGTAGGAGTCGGACTCGTTGACGAAGCGCTGCCCGGTCGGGTCCACCGCTATCACGCCCGGTTTGGCGCGGTCGGTGACCAGGTGCGGGAAGCGTTCACGCTCGCCACTGGCATGTTGCAGTTCGGAAACCGGCGCCCAGAAGAAGTTGGCCGCCAGGCCCTCGCCCTGAGCTACTGCCACGGCCTGGCCAAGGCGCAGGGCCGCCCCGTCGTTGCTGGCAGGTGACATGGTCAGGTGCGCTGCTTGCTGGGCCGGCCGATAGCCGGCGGCCAGCGCGCCTGCCGCGAAACCGCCCATGGCGCACACCACGCCACCGCGAGCCAGTACCCGCTCACGGCGCCCCTCGCGCTGTACCACCACGCCTGTAACCACGCCTTGTTCGACGATCAGCTCCACGGCTTCGCTGCGCAACCACAGCTGAGCACCCTGGGCAAAGGCGCTGGTGGCCAGGCGGGCGATCAGTGCGTTGCCGGTGGTAAGCCGGGTGCCACGCGGGTGTTGCAGGCGGTCCCGCGCGTAACGTGCCATCAGCTTCAGGCAATGCCACAGCGACTTGGGCGAGCGACGCATGCTGAGAAAGTGCTGGATGTCCACGCGGTTGACCATCATGCCGCCGAACAGCAGCATGCCGGGCGGTGGCATCTGCAGGTCCTTGAAATGTGGGCCGAGGTGCTTGCCGTCATACTCGACCATTTCCAGCGCCCGGCCAAACTGGGTGGCACCGGGCGCATCGGGGTAATAGTCCGGCGAGTGCGGGCGCAGGGCATAGCGCAGCTCGGTATTCTGCTCCAGCCAGCGCAGCGCCTGATGGCCGTGCTCGATGAAGGCGTCGACCAAGGCGGGCTCGTAGCCGGTGCCGATGACATGCTTGAGGTAGGTGCGCATGGCTTCGGGGGTGTCCTTGGCCCCAGCGACGCGGGCCTGCTCGGTGCCGTAAAGCCACACCGCTCCGCCAGAAATCGCCGAGGTGCCGCCAAAGTACTCAGCCTTTTCCACCACCAGCACCTTCAGCCCGCGGCGCGCCGCCGTGGCGGCGCCGGCAAAACCACCGGCGCCGCTGCCCAGCACAACCAGGTCAAAGTTGTGCCGTGTATGTTCGAGAGTCGCCATGGCCTCAGATCTCCAGCGGCGTGACGCCCATGAAGGCGCCGAGGTAGCCAAGTTGGGCGAAGGCCATTTCCGGGCCGGTCTGGATCGCACAGCCCGCCTGCCGTGCCCGGTTCAGCAGCGGGGTGATCTCGGGCGAGGTGACCACGTCGGCGACCAGGGTATCGGGCTGCAGGGTGGCCATCAGGGCTGCTGACAGGGGCAGCTCAGCGCTGGTGCCCATGCCGACGGGGGAGGCGTTGGCCACCAGGTCGAAGTCTTCCAGGCTATTGAGCTGTGTGCTGATCCCAAGCCCGGGGAAGGCATTGCCGAGCAGCTCACACACTGCGCCCATGCGCGCCGTGCTGGGGTCGCTGAGGGTGATGCTGGCAATACCGGCCTCGCCCAGCGCATAGGCGATGGCACTGCCGACACCGCCGCAACCGACTACCAATGCGCGCTTGCCTGCCGGCTCGAAGCCATGTTTGCGAGCAGCGCCGAGGAAGCCCGCGCCATCCACGTTATCACCCAGCAAGCGCCCGTCGCGTTCGCGGCGAAGCACATTCACCGAGCCCAGGGCCGCCGCGCGTTCGCTCATGCCGTCCAGGCGGCTGGCCAGGGCCTGCTTGTACGGCACGGTAATCACACAACCGCGCAGGTTTTGCCAGCCGCGCAGGGTCCTGGCAAAGGCGTCCAACGCTGCATCATTCAGTTCGATGGGCAGCATGGCGAGGTTGCAGTTGTTGTTGGCGAACCAAGTGTTGAAGTTTTCGGGGGACTTCACCTGGGCAATGGGCGAGCCGACGATGGCGACCAGTTCAGTTGAACCACGAATCATGCTGACCTCCTTATTGGCGTTGTTGTGGAGGCAGGGTGATGCAGGTGGGCATGAGCAACAATGCGCTTGTCGGTTGTTTAGTGCGATAATCGCAGTGTTGATCCGGTTATCGCAGTAATCGGCTGTTTTGCTCCCTGTATGCGAGTCGAATACATGAATACGCCCGCTATCCACCCCCGTGACTTGATCGCCGGCTTGCAGAAAGGCCTGGCCCTGATGCAGCTGTTCAGCGCCGAGCAGCCACGCTTGAGCGTGCCGCAGGCGGCCAGGTTGTCTGGCCTTACCCCCAGTGCCGCACGGCGGTTTTTGCTGACTTTGGTGCATGAGGGGTTTGCTGAAACCGACAGCCGCGAGTACTGGCTTACGCCCAAGGCGCTGCGCATTGGCCAGGCGTATGTGGACTCGGCGCAGCTGCCGCGCATGCTGCGGCCGATCGTCGAGCAGGTGGCGCGGCAGACTCAGGAGCATGTGTCGGTGGGTACCCGCGATGGCGACGAGATCATTCATCTGGTGCGCAGCCGCTACAGCCATGTGGCCTCGTTGTCGATCAGGCCGGGTTCGCGGGTGCCGATGTATTGCACTGCTGGCGGGCGGGTCTGGCTGGCTTGGCTGAATGAGGGGCAACGGGACGACTATTTCGCCCGTAACCCGCTACAAGCGTTGACGCCTTATACGCAGACGGATCGGGTGCAGTTGGAGGCAGAGTTGCTGCGGGTGAAAGGGCAGGGGTTCTGCATCGTGGACCAGGAGTATGAAATGGGTATGCGCGTGCTGGGGGTGCCGCTGCTGGACCGGGCCGGTCAGTTGAAAGCGACGCTGACCATCACTACGCATGCTTCGCGGTTGAGCCTGGATGAAATCCGTTTGCGCTATTTACCGGCATTGTATGAGGCGCAGGCGTTGCTGCGGCCTGTGCTGGATTGAGGCGGCAGGGCTGGAGAATCGCGTCGCCTTCTTCGCGGGCATGCCCGCTCCCACATGGCTTGCGCTCCGTCCGGGCTTACGCAGTACCTGTGGGAGCGGGCAAGCCCGCGAATACCGGCGCAGCCGGTGCAATGGCGCTGCAATCTGCGTCAGCCCCAAAGGCTTGATACCCGTCAGCGGGACTCATTGGGGCTGCTGTGCATTCCATCAGAACAGATTAAACGGGTACTCGGTTATCACCCGCACCTCATCGATCTGCCCGCCGCGGTCCGGGCTGCGGTAGCTGGCCTGGCGCACGCGGAACGACAGGTCCCGGGCCATACCGGCCTGTACCACGTAACGTACCTCGACATCGCGTTCCCAGGCTTTGCCATCCAGGTCGCCGCCGGTGCCGTTCTTGAAGTCGCTGCCTTTCACGTAACGGGTCATGAAGCTCAGCCCCGGCACGCCGTAACTGGCCATGTTCAGGTCATAGCGGGCTTGCCAGGACTTCTCGTCTTCGTAGTCGAAGTCCGAATACTGTACCGAGTTGGCGAAGTTGTAGACTGCATTGCCGTCTGGCCCGTATACGTAGTCGCCGGTGCCGGACACCTTCTGGTAAGCCAGGGTGAAGGCATGTGCACCCAGCGTCCAGGTGCCACCCAGGCTCCAGATGCGGTTGTCCAGCTCGCCACTGCGGGCCTGGCCGATGCTTTGCGTGTCGTAGGCGTTGAAGTCCAGCTTCAGCGACTGGCTGGCACCCAGTGGCAGCAGGTAGCGGGTGTTCACGTAGTACTTGCGAAAGTGCTCGGCGGTCTTGGCGTAGTACAGGCTGCTGGAAAGCCGCTCGCTGAAGTTGTACACCCCGCCGATGTAGTCCACTGCGGTCATGCGCCCGCTGTCACGGGACGACTGGTTGCGGTTGGTGAGGCCAGTGAAGTGGCCAGCGTCCAGTTGCAGGTTGCGGATTTCCTTGCTGGTGAGCGAGAAACCGTCGACGGTTTCTGGCAGCAGGCGGCTGTCGGAGGTGGCCAGCACCGGTACCGCCATCACCTGAGTGCCGTATTTGAGTACGGTGTTCGAGGCCCGCACCTTCAGCGCGGCGCCAGCCTTGCTGATGTCCTGCTTGGCGCCGTGGCTGTCCTGCTCCAGCAGGCCGGTGCCGCCCCCGGTGCGGCCGTCGCCGGTGTCGAGCTTGAAGGCATACTGGCCGATCAGGTCGAGGCCAAAGCCCACGCTGCCCTGGGTAAAGCCGGACTGCAAGGTGCCGATGAAGCCCTGGGCCCATTCCTCGCCGTAGTTCTGCCGCGCCCCGCTGGCGCGGTTGTCGCGCTGCATGTACATGTTGCGGGCCTTGATCGACAGCTTGCTGCCATCGATAAAGCCGGTTGACTCGGACTGCTCGCTGGCTTGCAGCAAGGGGCTGGCGGATGCCAGCAGTAGGGCGGTTACCCCGAGTGTGTTGATGCTCATTTCATGCTCCGGTTGCTTGTTCTAGTTGGGTGGCAGCGTGATGCAAGGGGGGGGCGAGCCGTTTTGCGGGCGCGCAGAAGCCCTGTCCGCGCCTGTGCAGGGCAGAGCGACTGTGTGGTTAGCGGTGGCTCAAGCGGGGGGTGTGCCCGCCAGCCGGCACGTGGGGTGCCGGCAGCGGGCCCGGGGCCTCGGCTTATCGCTCGATCTGGCGATTCCAGCGGGCGTTCCATTCCGGGCGCTGGGTGTTGACCTGGTCCCAGTCGATGGTCACCGCCGTTTGCAGGTAGGTCTGCATGGCTTCGACCTGCCCACGGGTCTTGTCGCTGGTCGGGGTGTTGGGGTTGGACGGGATCTGGTCGCCCAGCTCCAGGGCCGGTGCTTGCGCTTCGGGGCTGAGCAGGAACTCGGCCAGCTTCTGCGCGAGCTCCGGCTGGTCATTGTTGGCGGTGACGCATTCGGCCTGGTTGAGTACCACGGCGCCTTCCTTGGGCGCGGCATACTCCACCGGAATACCTTTGAGTTTCAGCGCCGTCACCTGGGTAGGGGTAAGCGGGAACAACGCGGCTTCGTCGGTTTGCACCATCTCCGACAGCTTGGCCGAGTTAGGTATGTACTCCAGCACGTTCGGGCCTACGTTCTTCTTCCAGGCGGTGAAGCCCGGGTTGACGTCGGTATCGCTGCCGCCGTGCAGGCGGTTGTACATCAGGAAGCCGTGCAGGCCGAAGGTGGACGAAGCCATCGACTGGAATACCACCTTGTCCTTGAAACGCGGGTCGGCCAGGTCGTTCCACGAGGTCGGCGCCGCCCAGCCTTTGGCCTTGAACAGGCGGCTGTTGTAGGCCAGGCCGGTCACGCCCAGGCTGACGGCGGCGGCCTTGTCCTTGATCAGGGCCTTTTCCGGCAACTGGGCCAGCATCGGGTTGGGCTGGAGCGTGCTGCACAGGCCCATGCCGATGGCGCGGTACATGATGCCGTCATCCAGCACCATCACATGGATGGATGGCTTGTTCGGCGTGGCCTGGACCTTGGCCAGGATGTCGGCCGAAGTACCGGGGACGATCACTACCTTCACCCCGTTGGCCTGCTCGAATTTCGGCAGGATATTGTCGCTGAACAGTCGCTCCATGGTGCCGCCGTTCATGCCCAGGTACAACGTGGGTTGGGCCATGGCGGGCAGGCAGGCGAACAGGCTGGGCACGGTGCAGAACAGGGCGAGAAAACGTTGCTTGTGCGTCATGACAGGTTTTCCTTGTAGTGATGGTGGGGCTGGAAACGGTTGATGGAAAAGGCCGCCAGGCTGATGGCCGGCGCGCCGTGCAGCACACATTGCGCCAAGGCTTCACCGGCTGCCGGGCCAATCTGGAAGCCGGCACCGGCAAAGCCGAAACCATGCAGCAGGCCGGGTTGGCGCAGGCTGGGGCCAAGCACCGGTTCGTCATCGGGCAGGTAGCCTTCGGTGCCGCTCCAGGTGCGGATGGCCTGGGCGCCGGCCAAGGCCGGGTACAGCTCGGTGGCATTGCGCAGGATGTCGAGCACGGCGGCCTGGCCGGGGCGTGCGGTGGTCGGGGTCAGGGCAAAGCCGCGCCCACCGCCCAGCACACAGTTGCCACGGGCTACCTGGCGGGCATAGATGCCGCCGCCTTCAACCCCGGTGCTGGCGGTCATGAACAGCGGCAATGGTTCGGTGACCAGCATGGCCGGGTGGGCTGCGGTCAGCGGCACCGGCTCGCCGTACTGCTCGGCCAGTTGCGCCGACCAGGCGCCGGCGCAGTTCAGCAGCCAGGGCGCCTTGAAGCACTGGCCACTGCTGGTGCGCACGCTGAAGCGTTGGCCGTCATGGCCGACCTCTAGTACCTGGCACTGCTCATGCACCTGGGCGCCGCTGCGCCGGGCCGCCTGGGCGAACGCCGGTGACACCAGACGTGGGTTGGCGTGGCCGTCCTCGGGGCAGTACGAAGCGCCGACAGCGATATCTCCCACCCAGGGGAAGCGCTGGCGTAGCTCACGGCGCTCCAGCAGTTGCAGGCGCAGGTCAAACGCCTGGGTACGCTGGGCGTAGCCCTTCAAGGCGTCGAAGTCGGTTTCGCTGCGCGCCAGCTTCAGGTGGCCGCTGCGGGCGTATTCGCCATCAATGCCGATCCATTCGCGCAGCTGGCCCCAGATGGCATGGGCGCGCATCGACAACGGCAACTGGGCCAGCGAGCGGCCCTGGCGGCGCACGCCGCCGTAGTTCACCCCACTGGAATGCGAACCACAGAAATCGCGTTCCAGCAGCGCCACTTGCTGGCCGGCGCGGGCCAGGGTCAGGGCGGCGCTGCTGCCGACAATACCGCCGCCGATGATGATGGCGTCCACTTCAATCAGCGTCATGGCTTGATCTCCAGGCCGAAGGGCAGGGGCTTGACCGGCGCCTGGCCGCGCAGGCGGCCGACCTGGTCAATCGGGCGGCCGCTTTCGCAGGCAATCAGTTCGGCTACAGCGGCGCCGCATACACGCCCCTGACAGCGGCCCATGCCGACCCGGCACATGGCCTTGACCCGGTTGATCTCCCAGTGCCCGGCGCGCACTGTGGCGCGGATTTCGCCAGCGCTGACCTGCTCGCAACGGCATACCGTGAGCAGGTCCGGGGCTTGCCGGGCCCAGTCCTCGGGGAACGGGAAGGCCTGCTCCAGGCCCTGGCGAAAACGCTGCAGGGTGGCCAGGCGCTGTTCCAGTTGCTGCTGGCGTTGCGGGTTGCCCGGCTTGCCGAGGTCGGCCAGCAGCGTCAACGCGGCCAGTTCACCAGCCATTTCGGCACCGTCTGCGCCGAGGATGCCGGCCCCGTCACCTGCCAGGTACACGCCGGGGCTGCTGGCCCGGCCCTGGGCATCACGGACCGGCAGCCATGCGCGGTTGAGGGCATTCCAGGCGAACTGGCAGCCCAGCAGGTCGGCCAGCTGGGTTTCACTGCGCAGGGCGTGGGCGAAGGCCACGGCGTCGCATGGCAGGGTGTGTTGCCGGCCATTGTGCGACCAGCGCACGCCACTGGCGCGTTGCTCGCCGTCGATGCCCAGCAGGGTCACGCCCTGATGTACCGGCACGCCTTTGGCGGCCAGCCAGGCGCGGTAATACAGGCCTTTGGCAAACGTGCCCGGTTGCAGCAACAGGCGTGGCAGTGCACGTACCTGGGCGGCAAACGGTGAAGTATCGAGCACCGCGCTGACCGTAGCGCCAGCGTTGGCGTACTGGTAGGCCACCAGGTACAGCAGCGGCCCGCTGCCGGCCAGCACCACCCGTTCGCCGATCGCACAGCCCTGGAACTTTAGGGCGATTTGCGCGGCGCCCAAGGTGTACACCCCGGGCAGGGTCCAGCCAGGTATCGGCAACACACGGTCGGTTGCACCGGTGGCGACGATCACCCGGTCGAACGCCAGGCGGTCGGCCAACTGGCCTTGCTGTAACGTATCGAGCACTTGCTGTTCGGCGTTCCACACCAACGTTTCCGGGCGGTAGTCGATGTGCCCGCGCAACTGCTCAAGGGTGCTGTGGAGGGCCTGCGCCTTGCCGGTCTCGAAGCCGTACAACGCTTTGGCCGCCCGGCGAAAGTTGGCCGGCTGCTGGCGGTAGATCTGCCCGCCGCCGCGGCTGGCCTCGTCCAGCAGCACCGGGCGTTCGCCATGGGCCACCAGGGTTTGTGCGGCGCGGATGCCGGCGGGGCCGGCACCGATGATCACGACTGCGCTCATGGCCGGCGCCCCGGGTCGCGGGTCACGCACTGGCCCGGTTCCAGAAAGGTCGAACAGGCACGCACCCGGCGGCCATCCTGCAGGCGTACCCAGCAGTCCTGGCAGGCGCCCATCAGGCAGAAGCCGGCGCGTGGTTCGGCGTTGAAGTCACTGCCGCGCAGGTGCGTGGCGTTGGTCAGGATGGCAGTCAGCAAGGTATCGCCGCTCATGCCCTGGGCCGGTTGGCCGTCGAGCAGGAAGGGCAGTGGCTCGCGGTCGTGTTCGGCCACGCGCTTGAACAGAGGCATAGGGGCATTCCTTGTCATTGCTTGCCCACCAGCACGCGGTCTAGGCCGTACACCCGGTCCAGGGCGACCATGGTCAGGGCGGTGACGGCGATCACCAATGCCGAGACGGCGGCCATCATCGGGTCGATGGACTCGGTGGCATACACGTACATCCGCACTGGCAAGGTCTGGGTGGCGGGCGAGGTAACGAAGATCGACAGGGTCACTTCGTCGAAACTGTTGATGAACGCCAGCAGCCAGCCACCGGCCACACCTGGCAGGATCATCGGCAGGGTCACCTTGCAGAACAGCGTGACCCGGCCGGCGCCCAGGCTTTGTGCGGCCTGTTCGGCGCTGCGGTCGATGCCGATGGCCGCAGCCAGCACCAGGCGCAGCACATAGGGGGTGATCACTACTACATGGGCGAACACCAGCCAGGCAAAGCTGCCATTGACCCCGAGCAGGGCGAATAGCCGCAGCAGGGCCACACCCAGCACCAGGTGCGGGATGATGATCGGCGACAGCAGCAGGCCGTTGAGAAAACCCTGGCCGGGGAAGCTGTAGCGGGTCAGCGCCAGGCCCGCCGGTACGGCGAGCAGGGTGGCCAACGTGGCCGCCAGGGCTGCGAGTTTCAGGCTGTTGTAGAACGCATCGAGGAAGTCGGCACGCTCGAATATGGCGCTGAACCAGCGCAGCGAGAAGCCGGCGGTGGGCAGGCTCAGGGTGTTTTCCGGGGTGAATGCCACCAGGCACACCACCACCAGCGGGGCGAGCATGAACAGCATCACCAGGGCGTGAAAGGATAGGGCCAGCGGGCCGTTACGGGTCATTGGTTCAAACTCCAAGTGCGCGTTTGTAGCGGCGTTCGACCAGCCGGTTCCAGCTGAGCATCACCAGCAGGTTGATCAGCAGCAGGGCCACCGCGATGGTGGCGCCCATCGGCCAGTTCAGTTCGGCCAGGTACTGGTCGTAGATCATGGTCGCGACCATTTTCAGGCGGCGCCCGCCCAGCAGGCCGGGGATGGCGAAGGAGCTGGCGGCGAGACCGAACACGATCAGCGTGCCCGACAGCACACCGGGCATGATCTGCGGCAGCACGATGCGGCGGAACACCGTCCACTGGCTGGCGCCCAGCGACAGTGCGGCCTGCTCGGCGGCCGGGTCGAGTTTCTGTAGCGAGGTCCACACCGGGATGATCATGAACGGCAGCATCACGTGGACCAGGCCGATAATCACCGCAAAGGGCGTGTACAACAATTTCACTGGCTGCCCGCCGAGAGCGGTGATGCCCTGGTTGACCAGACCGTCGGCGCCCAGCAGCAGGCTCCAGCCGAAGGCCCGCACCACTACCGAAATCAGCAGTGGGGTCAGCACCAGGATCAGGAAGATCGAACGCCACGGTGCGCCCATGCGGCTGAGTACCATGGCCTCGGGGATGCCGATGAGTACGCACAGCAAGGTGACCACGGCGCTGACCCAGAAGGTGCGGAAGAAGATTTCGTAGTAGTAGGTGTCGGTCACAAGGCTCAGGTAATGGCTGAGGGTGTACTGGCCGGCCTGGATGCCGCTGCTGTATTCGAACGCGTTGAACGACAGCAGCAAGGTCAGCCCCAATGGCACTACCAGCAAGGCCAGGAACAACAGCAGGGCCGGGCTGCTCAGGCCGTAACCCCAGGCGCTGCTGCGCAGCTTTGCCGTGCTCATGCCGCCACCTCGCCTGCGTTCAGCACCCGCAGCAGGGCATCGTTCCAGTCCAGGCCGACCTGGGTGCCTTCATCCAGTGGCGCGCTGCCGTCGTTGGCGCGCACCACGGCCAGGTTGCCCAGCGCAGTGTCGACTCGGTACAACCACTGGCTGCCGAGGAAGTAGCGGCAGCTGATGCGGCCTGCGAGCTTGCCGCTGTCGGCAGGGCCGAGGCTGATTTTTTCCGGGCGCAGGCTGAGGGTCAGAGGGCCTTGGGCGTTCGCCTGCGGTTGCCCGCCGGGGCCGGTTACGCCACGCAGCCGGTTGGCCTTGCCGACAAAGTCGGAAATGAATGGCGTGCCTGGGTGTTCGTAGAGGCGGTAGGGGTCATCGACCTGGGTGATGCGCCCGGCTTCCATCACCACTACCCGGTCGCTGATCGACAAGGCTTCTGCCTGGTCGTGGGTGACCATCAGGGTGGTGATGCCGACTTCGTTCTGGATTCGGCAGATCTCGAACTGCATTTCTTCACGCAGGTGTGCGTCAAGGTTGGACAGCGGCTCGTCCAGCAACAGTACCGGCGGTTCGATTACCAGCGCGCGAGCCAAGGCAACGCGCTGGCGCTGGCCGCCGGACAGTTCGCGAGGGTAGCGTTCGGCATGCTTGTCCAGGCGCACCAGCGCCAGGGCCTGGTCGACCCGGCGGGCAATTTCGGTATTGGCCACCTTGCGCATGCGCAGGCCGAAGGCGACGTTGTCGCGCACGGTCATGTGCGGGAACAGCGCATAGCTCTGGAACACCACGCCCAGGCCGCGGCTGGCCGGCTTGGCGTGGGTGATGTCGCGACCGTCGAGAACGATGCGGCCGCTGGTGACCTCTACGAAGCCGGCAATCATCTGCAGGGTGGTGGTCTTGCCACAGCCGGAAGGGCCGAGCAGGGAGACAAACTCGCCTTTTTCGATGGCCAGTGACGAACTGGCCACTGCCTCCGTGGCGCCATAGCGCTTGCAGAGTTTGTCGATCAAAAGAAAGGTCATGGCTGTGCTCCATCGCAAACGGAACCGGGGTCAACCGGCAGTTTCAGGGTGGGCAGAGCGCCAGCGGCGAAAAGCAAAGCTTTTACGGACGTTGGCGCTCGCTTCTGTGGCGGCGGCCGATGTTGTGATATCGCCCTATGGACCGGAGAGTAGGGCAATGATTAGGATGGCGACAAAGGGTAATTTCACTGAGTGACAGCTATTTTGAAATTATTCCGTTCAATGGAATTTTTAGGGGTTTAGTGAAAATTGGATTCCGATAAACGAAATGAGCAAGGCAAGGAAGTGGGTGTCAGTGCGGTCTCGCGTTTGTTCGCCGTGTTGCGTGCGTTGGGCGACTGCGGCGGTGAGGGCGAGAAGGTCAGCCAGCTGGCGCAGCGGGTTGGCCTCGCACAGCCCACTACCCACCGCTTGCTGCGCAGCCTGATGGACGAGGGCATGGTCGACCAGTGCGCGGCCAGCAAGCGCTACCGCCTGAGCCTGGATTTCTTTGCCTTGGCGGCCAAGGCCGGGCAGGCTGGCAACCTGCGCGATGTGGTGCGCCCCAGCCTGCTGCGGCTGTCGGCCTCGCTGGGGGATTCGTTGTTCCTGCTGGCGCGTTCGGGGTTCGATGCGGTGTGCCTGGACCGCAGTGAAGGGCCGTACCCGATCCGTACCTTTACCGGTGACATCGGCGGCCGTGTGGCCTTGGGGGTGGGGCAGGGCAGCCTGGCGATCCTGGCTTTCCTGCCGGAGGAAGAGCGTGACGAGGTGATCCGTTACAACCTGCCGCGGTTGAAGGACTTCCACCATTACGACGAAGTGCTGCTGCGTGCGGAAATCGACAACGTGCGCAGCCTGGGTTATGCCGGGCGCAATACCGGCGTGCTCGACGGCATGGCCGGCCTGGCGGTACCGATTCTGGACCGTAACGGGCATGCGGTGGCGGCGCTGAGTGTGGCAACCATCAGTGACCGCCTGGGGCCGAACCGCATGCCTACCGTGGTGGCATTGCTCAAGCGCGAGGCGGCGTCGATTGGCGAGCGGGTCAACCCGTTTGACCCGGTATTGCGCCGGCCTTCGCATGTGTTTGGCTGATTTGGCAGGCAAGACGCCAGCCCCTTGCCTAATCCAGTCAGTTAAGGCTAATGGGGCTGCTGCGCAGCCCCAAATTGCTTAACTGACTGGCATTAGCCCCTTGCCTCTCTTTTCTGCATATGGCCTACTCCACCGCCTCCGCAACACCCTGGTCTTCACCCAGGAAGCCGCCGCTCTGATGCTGCCACAACCGCGCATAGGTACCGTTCTTCGCCAGTAACTGCGCATGGGTGCCTTGCTCGATGATGCGCCCTTCATCCATGACGATCAGCCGGTCCATGGCCGCGATCGTCGACAGCCGGTGGGCGATGGCGATGACGGTCTTGCCCTGCATCATTTCATCCAGGCTTTCCTGGATGGCCACTTCGACTTCCGAATCCAGCGCGCTGGTGGCTTCGTCCAGTAGCAGGATTGGCGCGTTCTTCAGCATTACCCGGGCAATCGCGATGCGCTGGCGTTGGCCGCCGGACAGCTTGATGCCGCGCTCGCCCACCAGGGTGTCGTAACCGCTGTGGCCTTGCCGGTCGCTGAGCTGGCTGATGAAACCATCGGCCTGGGCATTGGCTGCAGCAGCCCGGATCTGCGCCTCGCTCGCATCAGGCCGGCCATAGGCGATGTTGTCGCGAATCGAGCGGTGCAGCAGCGAGGTATCCTGGGTGACCATGCCGATCGCGCTGCGCAGGCTGTCCTGGGTGACCTTGGCGACGTTCTGCCCATCAATGCGGATTTCGCCACTGCCCACGTCGTAGAAACGCAGTAGCAGGTTGATCAAGGTGGACTTGCCAGCACCGGAGCGGCCTACCAGGCCGACTTTTTCGCCCGGGTGAATGTGCAGGCTCAGGTCGCTGAGCACCTGGCGCTCACCGTTGTAGTTGAAGCTGACCTTGTCGAAGCTCACTGCGCCGCCGCTGGTCACCAGCTCGGCGGCACCCGGCGCATCCTGCACCTTGGGGCCGCGGGTGAGGGTGGCCATGCCGTCCTGTACGGTGCCGATGTTCTCGAACAGCGAGGTCATCTGCCACATGATCCAGTGCGACATGCCGTTGATACGCAGGGCCATGGCGGTAATCGCCGCCACCGCCCCGGTGCCGACCTGGCCCTGATGCCACAACCACAGCGCATAGCCGCCGGCACCAAAGATCAAACCCACCACCAGCGCCTGGTTGACGATTTCAAACTGGCTGACCAGGCGCATCTGGCGGAAGCCGGTCTGCTTGAAATCCTCCATGGCCGCACGCGCAAAGTGGGCTTCGCGTTTGGAGTGCGAGAACAGCTTCACCGTGGTGATGTTGGTGTAGGCGTCGGAAACCCGCCCGGTCATCGACGACCGCGCATTGGCCTGTTCCTGCCCGACCTTGCCCAGGCGCGGCACGAAATACAGCATGGCCAGCCCGAACAGTACGACCCAGGCAATGAACGGCAGCATCAGTTTCAGGGCGAAGCCACCGGCCAGGGCGATGATCGCAATGAAGTACACGCCAATCCCCGGCAGGATTTCGATCACCGTGAACAGCACTTCGCGCACCGCCAGTGCCGTCTGCATCACCTTGGTGGTGACCCGGCCAGAAAACTCGTCCGAGAAGAACGACAAGCTCTGGCGCAGCATCAGGCGGTGAAAATCCCAACGCAGCCGCAACGGCAAGTTGATCGCCAGTACCTGGTGCTGAACCATGGTGCGCAGTGCCACCAG
Organism: Pseudomonas sp. TWI929; assembly: GCF_039673335.1. Classification (NCBI taxonomy): domain Bacteria; kingdom Pseudomonadati; phylum Pseudomonadota; class Gammaproteobacteria; order Pseudomonadales; family Pseudomonadaceae; genus Pseudomonas; species Pseudomonas sp. TWI929. Next base: position 38,382 of record NZ_JBDJLK010000023.1, on the reverse strand, counting down.
CCCGATGCTGACCACCAGGACGATACCGATGCCCCACAACACGTGGCTCTCCTGGGGGCCAATGGTGCCACCGGCCTGCCAGGCCGACAGCAGGTCGACCACCTGGCCGAGAAAGGCGAACAGCCAGGCTTCGTAGATCGACACCCCGGCACTGAGCAGTGCCAGCGCCAGAATGTAGCCGCGTGCGCCCCGCGTACAGGCCCACATGAACCGCAACAGGCCAACCGGTGGCGGCGGTACCTCGTCGGGTGGGAAGGGGTCGAGCCATCGCTCAAAGATACGAAGCATGCTTGTCTCCGGAATTCAGTTTTTGCTTAGCAGGTAACCATACAGCACATCGACGCGTTCGCCTGTAGGTAGACACCGCGATGCGCAGCCATGCTCAAACCAGGCAAGCACCGGCACGGCTGCCCGAATGGTGGGTTTTCAGCTTGTCGTGTTCAGGCATTAAATGGCACTTTCTGGGCAGGCATAAGAAGTAACGTTGTCGAACTTGCCGAGTGGCGACATGGTCATGCTGCCAAAACGACGAAATTTCATATTTTTTGTTAAATATTTTCTTGCGCGTGCAGGCGCTTTACGGCTAATCAGAACCTTCCAATGGCGCCGTTCGCATGTCAGATCGCGCCACCCAAGCGTGTTTTTTCTACTGTTTTTCGACAGCTTGATAGTGCTGGGTGCTTGACATGAATCAGGTGTTTTACTTCATGAGTATTCGCCGGTGAATTCCTTTTTTATAGCCCGAAAAGCAGCGTTGACCCTGGCTGAAGGCCTCGCCTATGCTGTGTCTACACATAGTAGACAATGATTCGATTAATGTGCGCGAGCCTGCTCATTACGCGCCCAGATATTGATTGGCACGGGTTTGTATTCATCAATCATGCCGCGCGAAGTGTGCCGCTAAGCAAGCGTGTGCAGGCATTTTGAATAAATCGCCGTTGTCACTATGAAGTTAGAGTCGAACGTCTTCAGGTTCCAAGAATAATTAAGACCATAAGGGGCACTCGCGGTGACCAGTAATACTGTTTCAATCGAAGATGTACCACTCAACCGGTTTCACCAATTAATGACCCTGCGTGCCGGCGGCGGCTGGATTCTCGACGGTTATATCCTGAGTATTATCGGGGTAGTGATCGTGCAGTTTTCCGAGTACCTCAAACTGGACTCGTTCTGGCAAGGCCTAGTGGCTGCTTCGGCCATGCTCGGGACGTTCTGCAGTGGCTTCCTGGGAGGCTGGCTGACCGACAAGGTTGGGCGCCGGCGGCTGTTCTTCGTCGGGCCGATCCTGTTCACCGTCGGCTCGGTAGGTACTTTCTGGGTGGAGTCGGGCACTGCCTTGTTCGTGCTGCGCTTCCTGGTTGGCGTAGGCGTTGGCCTGGAGTACCCGGTTGCGGGGTCGCTGCTGACCGAGTTCCTGCCGCAGAAGCACCGTGGCCGCCGCTTGGCCGGCTTGACCATCCTGTGGTTTGCGGGCGCGGCACTGTCCTACATGGTGGGCAATTTCATTCTGGCGCGCGGCGGCGATGATGCCTGGCGCTGGGTGCTGGCAAGCTCCGGTGTGCTTGGCGTGTTGCTGTTCATCATCCGCCTGAAAACCCCCGAATCGCCACGCTGGTTGATGAGCAAGGGCCGCTTCGACGAGGCCGAGCGCATCATCAAGCAGGTATACGGGCCGTCGTTTTCCACCGCCAACATGCCTGCGCAGGCGGTGGAGCAAAAAGTGTCATTGGGTGCGCTGATGCGTTCGGGCTACGGCAAGCGCATGCTGTTCGTCGCCGTGTTCTGGAGTTCTGCGGTGGTTCCGATGTTCGCGGTGTATTCATTTGCACCGGTGGTGTTGCAGGCACTGAACCTCAAAGGTGCCTGGGCTTCCTACGGGTCGGTACTGATTACCTTGTTGTTCGTGGTCGGCTGCATTGTCGCCACACGCATGATCGACACCCTCGGGCGGCGCCCGCTGATCATCCACAGCTTCTTGTGGTCGACCCTCGCATTGCTCGGGCTGGGGGTGTTCTCTAACGGTTCCGAGGTGCTCGTGTTGGTGCTGTTCGGCGCCTATGCGCTGTTCATTGGTGGGGCGCAAGTGCTGGAACTGGTTTATCCCAATGAACTGTTCCCTACCGAGATCCGCGCGTTTGCGGTGGGCATGGGGTCGTCCATGTCGCGTATCGGCTCTGCCGCTGGCACATGGCTGGTGCCAATCTCACTGCAGAGCATCGGCATCGGCAACACCATGCTGGTGGCCGCGCTGGTCTCGCTCGCCGGGCTGATCGTATCGGTATGGCTGGCACCTGAAACGCGCGGCATGAGCCTGGAAGCGGCGGCATCGCTGGACCGCTGAAGCAGGCCTTGAGCAAAAAAACGCCCCCGCAGGGCTTGCCTGTGGGGGCTTTTGCTTTGCGCAGAAAAAAACGGATTCAGGCCCGCCGTTTACATAACTTTGCAATTAATTACATTTTCGGCTGATTTCATTTTGCCTTGGTGCTGTAGAATTGACGCATCTTGATGTCTTGCATGTGCTTTGTCGTTTTATTGACGATGCTCGCAGAGCTTCAGCGATGCATGTGTCAGATTCACCTTTCAAACCGTTTTAATTTTTTTGATGTAGAGCCAGTGTTTTGACGATTGGAATGCCGTTTTTGGCTATTTCCGGCTTAGGCGCCGAAAGCAGCCAACTGCATGTACAAGGACTGTATTGGTTGGCCTGTGACACCGCAGAAGACGCCACCTTGCTATGCCGCCAAGTGCTCGGGGGGATGCCCGAACACACTAAAGCAACCCTGATTGCCGATGCGCCAGCCATGGCTGGCGTGCTGGGGGCGCTCGATGCGGAGCAGGGCCCGGGCGAACTCGCACTGTACGAGGCCAGCGCGCAAGCCACCCTGCACTTGGTCGATGATCTGCCGCGCATCGACGTGCCCGGGCGCATGCTCGTGCTGCTGGCGCCTGCCGACATCTGGGCGGCAGGCGCTGTCGAGCGCTGGTGCAATAGGCTGCGCCCGCAGTTGTTGGCCGAGGCTGCGCTGCTACTGGTTATCAGCAGCGGGCAGAGCGCCGGGCTGGTGGAGCACCTGCGTGCGTTCAACCAGGGCATCGACGGGCTGGCCCAGGTGTACCGCGGCAAAGGCGGGGTGCGCTACCTGCAGCATTTCTGGAGCAACCCGCTCGGCAAGGCCGGCACCCGTGACGTTGAACTGGTGCGCCTGAACGCAGGCTTTGCCGCTGCCAGCGCGCCGCAGGCCCCCAGCCACACCGGTGGCGATGAGCTGCTATGCCTGGCCCAGCGCCCGGTCCTGGAGGGTGCGCCCGCTTTCTCCGAACACTGGCAAGTCTGCGAAAACCTTGACGAACTGGGTGCCAAAGCCAGCCGGGCGGTTTCCGCCACGGTGATATTCGCCATGGACGGTGGGCAGCGCCTGGATAGCCTGGCGCGCCAGTTGCACCGCTTGCGCCAGTTGCGCGGCAATGCCCTGAAACTGGTGGTGCGCGAGATGGCGCCGACCTTGCGCTATCAGGATGAGCAGTTGCTGCTGGCCTGCGGCGCCAGCCAGATCGTGCCATTCGGCGCCAGCCTGTCGCGCTTTTTGACCATGGTCGAGAGCATCCAGGGTTACGTCTGGCGCCGGCACCTGCCAGGTGACTTCGATGCCTTGCTGGCACGCCTCCGGCCTCTGGCCATTTGCGGGCTGGTGGCACCCCGTGCGTTCGCCGAAGCCGTGCAGACCATGTGGCACGGGGTGCGTAACGGCGAAATCGTCCACCAATTGCTGGTGTTGCGCCCGGCCCCTGGCCTGACCCCGCTGCAGGCATGCTCGCGCACGGTGTTCCGCCGCGACGGCGACATCGTCTGTGTGGTTGGCGATGTGCTGTTCCTGTTCCTGTTCGCCTGCCGCTCCGAAGGCGTCGAGCAGGCACTTGACCACATCTTCCAGTTGTCGTGGAAAGAGCTGTTCATCAGCCAGGAGCTGCTTGCCGACGTCGACAGCCTGAACACCCAGGCCTTCCTCGACGACCGCGTGCCTCGGCCACCACAGCCGGGCCCGGCGGCGCAGCTGTCTGCTCTGAAGAGGCCGCCCCTGGCACCGCGCAAGGTTGCCCTGGGCAAGCGGGGCACAGCATGAACTATGTGCAACTGCTGCAAGTAATCGGCATTACGGCGCTGGTTACCTTGGGCCTGGCCCTGCTGGTGCTGCGCCTGCACGCCGTGTTGCGTGGCTGGTTGCGCCGCCGCCTTGCCCCCCGTTTTCTGAAACCGTTGGGCGTACGCCACCGCGCAGCACGCCAGGAACCGCGCAATGACTAATACCACAGCCACCCTCCCGGTACTGGCCCGCTGGCCTGGACTGGGAGGGTGGAACCTCTATTTCCTGGCCAAGTTCCTGCTGGTCGCCCTGGGCATGCTCGACTTCCAGGCGCTGCCGAACCTGCTGTTCGCTGCGTTTCTGCTGGTCCCGTTGCCGGGCAAGTGGCTGCGCATTGCGCGGCAGCTGGTGGCCGTACCGCTTGGCATCGCGTTGTTCTACCAGGACACCTGGTTGCCACCTTTCAGCCGCCTGCTGGCGCAGCCAGGGGTGCTGGATTTTTCGTGGGGCTACCTGCTCGAACTGCTGGGCCGCTTCATCAACTGGCAGCTGCTGGGTGCACTGGCGCTGTTGCTGGTGGGCTACCTGTACGTGCGCCATTGGTTGCGCTTGAGTACCTTGAGCCTGCTGGGGCTGGCCTGGCTGGCCGTTGGCGGCTTGCCGTCGCTGGTCGCGGGCCAGGCGCCGAGCGCAGTTGCTGGCAGCTCGAGCGAGCCGGTGCTGGCCAAAGCGCTTGCCGACAATGCCACGCTCGACAGCTGGCTTGAGCGGTTCTTCAGCAGTGAGCGCGAGCGGGTGACGGCGTTCCCAGCCGTGAACGCAGATGAGCAGCCGTTCGACCTGCTGGTGATCAACATCTGTTCGCTGGCCTGGGACGACCTGTCCGCCGTCGGGCTGCAGGACAACCCGCTGTTGTCGCGCATGGACGTGCTCTTTGACCAGTTCAACTCGGCTACGTCCTACAGCGGGCCGGCCGCCATCCGCCTGTTGCGTGCCAGCTGCGGGCAGTCGTCGCACGCGGGCCTGTACCAGCCCGCTCCGGAACAATGCCTGTTGTTCCAGAACCTGGCCAGGCTTGGTTTCCAGAGCAACACCTTGCTCAACCACAGCGGCCGGTTCGACAACTTCATTGGCGACATCACCCAGCAGCGCATGCCGCAACCCGGCATGCGCAGTACCGACTTCCCACGCGCACTGGTGGGTTTCGACGACTCGCCCATTGCCAGTGACCTGGACGTGTTGCGCCGCTGGTGGGGGCAGCGCAAAGGGACCCCGGCCGAGCATGTGTCGCTGTTCTACAACAGCATCAGCCTGCATGACGGCAACCGCATCGTCACCGCCGACGGCGGCACTCGCGTGGCCGATTACGCCACCCGCGCCACCCGCCTGTTCGGCGAGCTTGGCAGCTTCCTCGATGAACTGGAGCGCAGCGGCCGCCGGGTGGTGGTGGCCATTGTCCCGGAGCATGGTGCCGCGCTGCATGGCGACCGCATGCAGCTGTCGGGCATGCGCGAAATCCCCACGCCGTCGATCACCCATGTACCGGTCGGCCTCAAGTTCATCGGCATGGGGCAGCCTGCCCGCGGCGAACCGCTGCGCGTTTCGGCACCTACCAGCTACCTGGCCTTGTCCGAGCTTATCTCGCGCGTGTATGCGGGCCTTGGCCAGCAGCAGGTGCTGGATGTTCCCAGCCTGTTGACCGACCTGCCGACCACCGAACCAGTCGCCGAAACCTCTGGTGCGCAGGTTCTGAACTACCAGGGGCGCGCCTACATGCGCCTGCAAGGCCAGACCGACTGGCAGCCCATCCCCAAGGAGCGCCCATGACGCCTGGCAACGCCGACCCCGCCGATCGTAGCGACGATATTGCCCAACTGCGCCAGCACCTGGAGATGCCGGGGCTGAGCTACCAGGACATTTCCATGCTGGTGGGTGTCCAGCAGGCCTTGCAGCGCTGGCCGTTGCTGGCTGAGAGCTGCCGGGCCGGCGCCCAGGGCCTGCTGTATGCAACTGCATCGCCGCACAACGTGGTGTCGTCATGACCAGCCTGGCGTTGCATGGCGTACGCGGTGGCCTGGGGCGCAGTGCCTTGCTGGCCGCGCTGGGCTATGCGCTGCAGGGCGTGGGCGAGCGGGTGCTGCTGATCGACCTGTGCCCAAGCAACCTGCTCGGGCTGCACTTCAACCTGCCGCTCGACACGTGCGAGGGCTGGGCGCTTGCCGAGCGGGAAGGGCGGCCGCTCAGCGATGCCGTGTATGAGGTGCTCGATGGCCTGTGCCTGATGCCGTTCGGCAACCTGCCCGTCGGCACGCCGGCGCCGCTGGCAAACGCTGTGGCCTGGCGCACTCGCCAGGCCGAACTGGCCGAGCACTTCGACTGGTTGCTGTTCGACCTGCCACAGCCGCCGGCCAATGCCGCTGGCTACAGCGTCGAAGCCGATGTGCAGGTGCTGGTGGCCGAGGCCGAGATGGCCTGCCACCTGCTGCTCGGGCGCCGACCGCTCGAGCACTACGACCTGCTGCTGGTCAACCGTTACGACCCGGCCAGCCGCTTGCAGAGTGACCTGTTGATGGTGTGGCGTGACGTGTTCCGCGACCGCTTGCCGATCCAGCTGGTGCACCGCGACGAGGCCTTTCTCGAGGCCCTCGCGTGCAAGGCACCGCTGGGCCATTACGCGCCGCAGAGCCTGGCCTGCCGGGATGTGCAGAGCCTGGCGGTGCGCTGCCTGACGAGGCGCCAGTCGTGACCTTGAACCCGTTGTCTGCCTGCGCCTGGTTCAGCGCACGCGGCGCACGGCGGCCGGTTGCCTGGCTGTTTACCCTTGGCGTGTGGCTGGCGTTCCTGTTCCTGCGCCTGGAGTCGCCGGCCTGGCAGGCCCTGTTGGCCCAGCGTCAGCGCTTGTACCCGCAGCTGGCGGGCAAACGCCCGAGCCTGGGCGACCCTGTGCGGTTTTTGATCCAGAGCCTGTGGCTGCTGCTGCGCCGCCAACCGGTACCACGCGAACCAGGCACTGCACGCCGCGCCTTCGCCGTAGTGGCTGCGCAACTGCGCGGTGTGCAGCACGTTGTGCGTTACTGCCGCGGCCAACTGATCGACAGGCTGCAGCAGGTGCCCGCACGCTACCGCGCCAGTGCTTTCAAACATGCAGCCTCGGCGCGCCTGCGCGGCTTGAGCAAGTTCGCCCGGCGGGCCTTCTACAGCGTGCTGACGCTGTGCGCCATCAGCCTGGCCGTGTTGTGCGTGACCGAGCCGTTCGGCTACCTGGCGCAGCTGGTGTTCATTTGCCTGCTGCTGGGTATTGCCATGCTGGTGCGGCACATGCCGGGCCGCTTCCCGACCCTGATGCTAATCGTGCTGTCGACCATCATTTCCTGCCGTTACCTGTGGTGGCGCTACACCTCGACCCTGAACTGGAACGACACCACTGGCCTGGTGTGCGGGCTGGTCCTGCTGGCGGCCGAGACCTATTCGTGGTTCGTGCTGATTCTGGGCTACATCCAGACCTGCTGGCCGTTGCAGCGCAAACCGGCGAACTTGCCGGCCAACCCGCAGCAGTGGCCGACCGTCGACCTGCTGATCCCCACTTACAACGAAGACTTGTCGGTGGTGCGCACGACGGTGCTGGCGGCCTTGGGCCTGGACTGGCCACGCGAGTGCCTGCGCATCTACATCCTCGACGATGGCCGGCGCGATGCGTTCCGCGCGTTCGCCGATGAAGTGGGGGTGGGCTATATCGTGCGGCCAGACAGCAAACACGCCAAGGCCGGTAACCTCAACCATGCGCTGGGCGTAACCGACAGCGAGCTGATCGCCATCTTCGACTGCGACCACGTGCCGGTACGCTCCTTCCTGCAGCTGACCGTGGGCTGGTTCCTCAAGGACCCGAAACTGGCGCTGGTGCAGACGCCGCACCACTTCTTCTCGCCTGACCCGTTCGAGCGCAACCTGGGTTCGTTCCGCCGCCGCCCCAATGAAGGCGAGTTGTTCTACGGCCTGATCCAGGACGGCAACGACATGTGGAACGCGGCGTTTTTCTGTGGCTCGTGTGCCGTGCTGCGCCGTAGCGCACTGCAGAGCATCGGCGGCTTTGCCGTCGAGACCGTGACCGAAGATGCCCACACCGCCTTGCGCATGCACCGCCAAGGTTGGTCGTCGGCTTACCTGAGCATCCCGCAAGCGGCCGGCCTGGCCACCGAAAGCCTGTCGGCGCACATTGGCCAGCGTATTCGCTGGGCCCGTGGCATGGTGCAGATCTTCCGCACCGACAACCCGCTGTTCGGGCGTGGGCTGAGCCTGTTCCAGCGGGTGTGTTATGCCAACGCGATGCTGCACTTCCTGGCCGGCCTGCCGCGGCTGGTGTTCCTGACCGCGCCGCTGGCGTTTCTGTTGCTGCATGCCTACATCATCTATGCGCCCGCGCTGATGATCCTGCTGTACGTGTTGCCGCACATGATCCACGCCAGCCTGACCAACTCGCGCATGCAGGGCAAGTACCGGCAAACCTTCTGGGGCGAGGTCTACGAGACCGTGCTGGCCTGGTACATCGCACGGCCGACCACGGTCGCGCTGTTTGCGCCGAAGAAGGGCAAGTTCAACGTGACCGCCAAGGGCGGCCTGATGGAGCACGAGCAGTTCGACTGGCGTATCGCCCAGCCTTACCTGTGGCTGGCGGCGCTCAACGTGGCTGGCCTGGGTTTTGCCGTTTGGCGCCTGTTCACCGGGCCGGCGGCGGAAGTCGGCACGGTGATCGTCAGCTCGCTGTGGGTGGTCTACAACCTGCTGATCATTGGTGGCGCGGTTGCCGTGGCCGCCGAAGTGCGCCAGGTGCGCCGTGCCCACCGGGTACAAATGCGCCTGCCGGCGGGGCTGGTGCTGGCAAGCGGTCACGCCTACCCCTGCAACCTGGTCGATTATTCCGACGGCGGTGTCGGCCTGCAGCTGCATCAGGGCCTGGCGCTGCAGCCGGGGGCGCAGGTACGCCTGCTGCTCAACCGGGGCCAGCGCGAATTCGCCTTCCAGGCTTGTGTCACCCGCACCGTCGGGCAGCACGTGGGCCTGGTGTTCCACGACCTCAGCCAGCAACAGCGCATCGACCTGGTGCATTGCACCTTTGCCCGTGCCGATGCCTGGCTTGGCTGGAACGAGCAGCATGAGGTCGAGCGGCCGCTGCGCAGCCTGGTCGATGTGCTGAAGCTGGGCGCTGGGGGTTACTTGCGCCTGCTCGAGCACATGCCGCCGTGGCTGCGGGCGTGGTTGCGCCCACTGCGCCTGCTGGTGCACTGGCTTGCCAGCTACAGGCCCCGCACGCCGCGGCCTTTCCCTTTTATGAACCCTGTTGATCGAGACGCATGATGACTGGTTATCCCGCGCGCACCTGGGGCCTGGCGATGGCGCTGTTTGCCGCCTTGTCGCAAAGCGCCGCTGCCGCCACTGTGGCCCCGCTTGCCGAGCCCGCCGTACCCACGGTACCGAACTGGCCGGTGACGAAAACCTTCGAGCAGCTCGGGCATGCGTCCGACAGCCTGCTGCTGGGGGTGCGCAACAGCGAGCATATCGAGTTCGGCCTGCGTCGCGACCGCCTGGCCACCGACGCCAGCTTGCAACTGGACTACACGCCTTCGCCCGCGTTGTTGCCAAACCTTTCGCACTTGCGCGTGTACCTCAACGACGAACTGATGGGCGTGGTGCCGGTGGAGAAGGAGCAACTGGGCCAGCGCGTACGCCGCCAGTTGCCGCTGGACCCGAAGCTGCTCAGCGACTTCAACCGGGTACGCCTGGAGTTCGTCGGGCATTACACCGATATCTGCGAAGACCCGGCGCACAGCGGCCTGTGGCTGAACCTGAACCGCAAGAGCCAGGTGCAGTTGCACGAGCAGGCGCTAGCCCTGGACAACGACCTGGCGTACTTCCCGCTGCCGTTCTTTGACGCCCGCGACACTGGCAAGGTAGTGCTGCCGGTGGTGTTCAGCGGCGTGCCGAGCCTGGGTGAGCAGCGTGCGGCGGCGATCCTGGCGTCCTACTTCGGCAGCCAGGCCGGCTGGCGCAAGGCAACCTTCCCGGTGCTGTACAACAGCCTGCCGGCCCGCGTCGCCAAGCCCGCGCCGAGCATCGTGTTCGCGACCAATGACCGTCGCCCGGCATTCCTGGCCGACCTGCAGCAGTTTCCGCTGGTCGACGGCCCGGTACTGCAGATGATCGACCACCCGCACGACCGCTTCAGCAAAGTGCTGCTGGTGCTGGGCCGCAACGATGACGACCTGGTCAAGGCAGCCTCGGCGCTGGCGGTTGGCAACAACCTGTTCCGCGGGGCCCGGGTAAAGGTGGAACAGATGACCGCGCTGCAACCGCGCCAGCCCTACGATGCGCCGAACTGGACGCGTACTGACCGGCCGGTGCGCTTCGCCGAACTGCTCGATTACCCTGAGCAGCTGCAGGTCAGTGGCCTGCAACCGCGGCCGGTTACGCTGGAGCTGAACCTGCCGCCCGACCTGTTTGTCTGGCGCAACCAGGGTATTGCGCTGCGCACGCTGTACCGCTACACGGCGCCTGCAGTGACCGACGAATCGCGCCTGAGCATCAGCGTCAATGACCAGTACATCACCAGCATGCCGCTGGTGGGCAATGACCGGCGTGGCGGCACGCTTGAAGAAATGCGCCTGGCGGTGTTGTCCGGTGACAGCACTGCACTGACAGAGAAGTCGCTGGTGCCGGCGTTGAAGATCGGCGACCGCAACCGCTTGCGCTTCGATTTCAGCTTTGCCAGCACGCTGGGTAGTGCCCAGCGCGACCGCTGCCAGACGTCGCTGCCGGTAGACGTGCGTGCGGCAATCGACGACAACTCGACCATCGACCTGTCCGGTTACCACCACTACATCGCCATGCCCGACCTGCGCGCATTTGCCCGCAGTGGCTTCCCGTTCAGCCGCATGGCCGACCTTTCCGAGACCCTCGCCCTCGTGCCGGCCAAGCCCACGGCGATGCAAGTTGGCACCTTGCTCGACACCGTGGGCGGGCTGGCCGGGCAGATCGGCTACCCGGCACTTGGCCTGAAGCTGGCTGATGACTGGCAGCAGGCAGCAGCGGCCGATGCCGATTTGCTGATGATTGGCAGCCTGCCCGAGGCCTTGGGCGATGCGCCCAACCTTGGCCTGCTGCTCAGCACCCAGCGTGACTGGCTGCTGCAAGGCCGTAGCACCGGGCTGGCGGGCAGCCAGCGTTTCGATACTGCTGCGGTGGCCGCCAGCAGCCGCGTGGCAGTCAGCGCGCAGGGGCCTATTGCGGCCATCACCGGGCTCAAGTCGCCGTTCCATGAGCAGCGCAGTGTTGTTGCCCTGCTGGCCAACAGCGACAGCGAATATGCGTTGCTGCGTGATGTGCTCGGCGATGTAGGCAAGCTCGATGCCGTGGCCGGCTCGGTGACGCTGGTGCGCAGCAGCGGTGTGAGCAGCCAGTTTGTCGGTGACTACTACTTTGTTGGCGCACTGCCGTGGTGGCTGCTGCTGTGGTACCACCTGTCCGAGCACCCGGTGCTGCTCGCGGCTATCGCGGCCACCTGCGTGGTGCTGTTCGCCTTCCTGCTATGGCGGGCGCTGCGCTGGGCGAGCTGGCGCCGCCTGGGCGAGGCGCAATGATGATGCGCCACTGGCTGGCAGGGTTGGTCGCCTTGGGCTTGCCCGTTTTCGTTAGTGCCGCGCCGACCTGCCCGTGGCCGGCCTGGGACCGCTTCAAGGCCGAGCTGGTGAGTGTCGACGGGCGGGTCATCGACCCCAGCGATGAGCGCCTGATCACCACCTCGGAAGGGCAGAGCTATGCGCTGTTCTTCGCCCTGGTGGGCAATGACCGGCCGGCTTTCGCGCAGTTGCTGCGCTGGACCAGCAACAACCTGGCCGAAGGCGACTTGGCCAAGCACCTGCCGGCCTGGCTGTGGGGCCGTAACGGCCAGCAACAGTGGCAGGTGCTGGATGCCAACAACGCCAGTGACGCCGATCTGTGGATTGCTTACAGCTTGCTGGAGGCAGGGCGCCTGTGGAGCGAGCCGGCCTATACGCAACTGGGCCAGCGCCTGCTGTGGCGCATTGCCGCGCAGACCCTGCGCAAGCTGCCGGGGCTGGGGGTGATGCTGCTGCCGGGTGACTATGGCTTCGAGGATGCCCGTGGCACCCGTTTGAACCCGAGCTACCTGCCGCTGCAATTGTTCGACCGCTTTAGCCAGGTGGACCCGCTGTGGGGCGAGCTGGCAGCCAACACGCGGCGTTTGTGGCTGGCTTCGTCGCCCAAGGGCTTTGCCCCGGACTGGCTGCTGTGGACGCCGGCCGGTGAACTGGCGGCAGACCCGCAACATGGCAGCGCCGGTGACTACGACGCCATCCGTGTTTACCTGTGGGTCGGCATGCTGGCCAAGGATGCGGCGCAGCGTACCGAGCTGGTGGCCCACTATGCCTCGATGGCGGCCTTGACCCAAAGCCAAGGGTTGCCACCCGAGCAGGTGGATGCGCGCAGCGGTAAGGCCAGCGGCCATGGCCCGGCGGGGTTTTCTGCGGCGTTGCTGCCATTGCTGGCAGCGTCGCCGGAGCATGTGGTGGCCTTGGCGGCCCAGCGCCAGCGCTTGCACGAGCAGCCGGTCGAGGCCAAAGCGTACTACAGCCAGGTGCTGGCGCTGTTTGGCCAGGGCTGGGACGAAGGCCGTTACCGGTTTGACCCGCACGGCCGTTTGTTGCCGGCCTGGAGTGCGCCATGCAGCGAATGATCGGCGTGCTGGTGCTGGCGGCAGTCGCCGGCCAGGCCGCGGCGCAACCCAAGGATGCCAGTGAACAGCGGCAATGGTTGCTGGACCAGGTACGCCGTGGCGAAGCGCTGCACCGTGACGACCTGGTGCGCGATGCACTGGGCCGCCTGCAGTTGCTTGAGCCACGCAACCCGGATGTGTTGTTGGCGGCCTTGAGCCTGGCGCTGCGCGAGAAGAACAGCGTCGAGGCCGAGCAGTTGAGTGCCCGGATCAGTGCCATCGCGCCTGGCAGCCAGCAGGCACGTCAGGCCACGCGCCTGCTGGCGCTGCAGCAGCCAGACACCGCGCGGCGCTTGCAGCAAGCGCGGCTGCTGGCCGTTACCGGGCGCAACGAGCAAGCGCTGGTGGCTTATGAGCAGTTGTTCGCGGGTGAACCTCCCAGCCTTGAGCTGGCCCTGGACTACTGGCGTGTGCGTGGCAACCTGCCAGGCCAACGCCCTGAAGCGATCAGGCAGTTGCAGCAACTTGACCAGCAGTACCCAGGCAGTGCCGGGTTGCGCCAGACCCTGGCCGGCTGGTTGTTCGCCGAAAATCGCGACCGCGAAGCATTGGCACTACTCGATCAGCTGGCACGCGACCCCGGTGCACGGGATGCCGCTGCCCAGCGTGAGTTCGACTATCTGTCCGGGCAAGCGGTAAGCGCCACCAGCGCGGCAGCCTGGCAAGCCTTTCTCCAGCGCTACCCGGCCTCGCCGCTGCAGGCGCAGGCCAGCGAGACCCTGCAACAGCAGCGTAACCTGCTGGCGGACCCGTCCTGGCAAGCTGGCCAGCGGGGCAAGGCATTGCTCGACAAGGGCCGCGCTGCCGAAGCCGAAGTGCAGCTGCGCCGGGCCTTGCGCCAGTACCCGGATGACGCCAGCCTGCATGGCGCCCTGGGCTATGCCTTGATGTCGCAAAAGCGCTACGAGGATGCCAACACCGCATTGCGCATAGCGACTGCCAAGGAACAGGACAGCTACAAGATCAGCAAATGGAACGACATGGAGTTGGTTAGCCGCTATTGGGCGGTACTCCAGAAGGGCGACCGCGCGCTTGAGGCAAAGGACCTGCGAACAGCGCGTGCACAATATCAGCAGGCACGTCAGCAACGCCCTGGCGACACGTTCGCCTTGTTGGGCTTGGCGGATGTCTCTTGGGCCGAAGGCGATGCAGCTGCGGCGCAGCGGCAGTATTTGCAGGTTCGGCGTATGGCGCCGGACAACGAAAGCGCCGTGCGTGGCCTGATGCGTGTGTACCAGGCGCAATCGCCAGACAAGGCACAGGGCTACCTGGACAGCCTGCCGCCCCGCCAGCAAGCGCAGTTCGCCAGCCTGCGCCGCAGCCTGGCGCTTGCACGTCTGCGCCAGCAAGCGGACCAGGCGCTGCAACGCGAGGACTGGTCGACAGCCAGCAAAGTGCTGGGCCAGGCCACTGCCTTGGCCCCTGATGAGCCCTGGCTGGTCTATCAGTTGGCCAACAGCCTGCGCCACCAAGGGCGCACCGCCGAGGCCGACGTGGCATTTGCCAGGCTTGTGCAACAGCAGCCGCACGACCCTGCAACCCGCTACGCCCACGGCCTGTTCCTGGAGTCCAGCGACCGTGATGCCTTGGCCCTGGACAGCCTGGGCGCAGTGCCGCAGGCGGCCTGGAATACAGATATGCACGCACTGGAACAGCGTATTCGGCGGCGCATGACCCTGGCTTCGGCGCAGCAGTTGCAGGCGCAAGGCCGTAGTGCCGAGGCGACAGCCTTGCTCGAAGCAGGCCTGGCGCGTGGCGAGGGTAGCCCAGACGACCTGATGCTGTTGGCCGAATGGGCAGCAGCGCGCGGCGAGCCAGGCAAGGCGCGCAGCTATTACCAGCGTGTACTGGCCGTACAGCCCGGGCGACCCGAAGCGCGCCTTGGGCTGATCGAAAGTGCGGTGGCCGAAGGCAACCTGGCACAGGCCCGGCATATGCTGGGCGTGCAGGTGCCACAACTGGCTGCAGATGACAGCAACGCCCAGCGGCGCCTGTCGGCTGTCTGGGTGGCCTTGGGCGAGCATGACCAGGCGGCCAGGCAGCTTGAGCGGATAGCCGCGCAGCAGGCCCGCCCCGACCCGTTGTTGCGGCGCGATGCTGCCCGCCTGGTGGCGCAAGATGACCCGCAACGGGCATTGGACCTTTACGCTGCGGCGATGGCAGATGCGCAGTTACTGGCGCGTGCCGCCGTGTCGCCACGGGATGATCGCGCACTCACGCTGGCCAGCCGCGAGCAAGACGCCGATGACTGGCTGGCGCGCAGCCTGCGCAGTGACGTCGATGCACTGTATCGCCAGCGCAATACCCATGTGACGCTGATGCACGACTACGGCTGGCGCGAGGACGACGGTACGCCAGGTACGTCCGAACTGAGTACCCAGTCGACCTTGCTGCATGTCGATACCCCATGGCAGGACGGCACTGCCTTTGCGCGGGTGGAGCGCATCGGCATGGATGCGGGGTCGTTCGAGAAGGACGACCAGGGGCGCTACACACCGGATTACGGTAGCTGCCAGTTTGTTGGCCAGAGTACTGACGGTAAGTCGCTGCCCGCGTGCGCCGGCGGTTCGCAAACCGCTGACGGCAGTGTGCTGGCTTTGGGTTGGCAGGGCAGCCGCTGGGCATTCGACCTGGGTACCACCCAGGGCTACGCGATCAACAACGGGTTGGGTGGCGCAACGGTCAACGGTGACCTCGGCCAGGTTGGCTGGTCGCTGACTGCTTCGCGGCGGCCGATGAGCAACTCGCTGGTGTCGTTCGCCGGGGCGCGTGACAGCCGGACGGGCGTGCACTGGGGCGGGGTTACGGCCAACGGCGCCACGCTTGGCCTGAGCTGGGACCAAGGCGGTGACAGCGGCGTTTGGGCCAGCCTGGGGCACCACTGGCTGTATGGCAAAAATGTCGCCGACAACCAGCGCACCCGCGCCATGGCCGGCTATTACCATCGCGTGCTGGATCAAGCTGACGAGCGTGTTCGCGTTGGCCTGACGCTGATGCACTGGCGGCATGACAAGGACCTGGGCGGCTACAGCCTGGGGCAGGGCGGCTACTACAGCCCGCAGCGCTACACATCGGTGGGCGTGCCGGTCAGTTATGCCTGGCGCAACTACGACTGGTCGGTGCTGCTGGAAGGTTCCGTCAGCTGGTCCCAGGCCCACAGCGGCCGCAGCCGGCTGTACCCGGATGCGCACGTCAACCGCAAGGTGCTGGCGCAGTATGCCGACGGCTCCAACATCGATGCCATGATCGACTCCAGCGACAGCAGTGGGCTGGGCTACCGCCTGCGCGGCCTGTTCGAACGGCGCCTGAGCGACCAGTGGGTGTTGGGCGGCGGGTTCGACTGGCAGCACAGTGATGACTATGCGCCTAGCCATGGCATGCTCTACCTGCGCTACCTGTTCGAGCCATGGCGGGGCAACCTGGCGCTGCCGGTGACACCGCTGGAACCCTACAGCGAGTGGCGTTGACTGCATCGCACTCATTGGCTTGAGGCCATGCACAGTTGAGTAGCTGTCTTATGTTGCCTGTACTGGCCTCATCGCCCTCAAGCCTTGTGCAGTACCTGTGGGAGCTGGCTTGCCGGCGATGAGGCCAGCACAGGCAAGACTCATGGCCAAGGTTGACAGCGTCCCCGTCGCTCAACCATTATCCAGCCATACCCACGCAACGGGCTTACCAGCATGACCCTATCCAACCACGCCATTTCCGCTTCGGGCTTCATTGCCCAGGCAGGCGCGTGCGTTGCCGTTGCCAAGAAATCCAAGAAACAGCCGCTCATCTGACCGAGGCGCGCTGTCTCGTCAGGTGGGCTGACGAGACAGAAGGCGCCAGGTATCCCTGCCAGACCACTTCCACTCTTCGCCCTGCTGACGCTGACTTTCGGTCAACATCAGGAGTTTATGCATGTCGAATTTTCGTGGTATCTGGATCGCCCTCGTCACGCCATTGCGCGCCAATGAAGTCGACTTCGCCGCCCTGGAAAAACTGGTGAAGAAGCTGCTCGCAGAGGGTGTGACCGGTTTTGTGGTGTGCGGTACCACGGGGGAGGCCGCGGCGCTGTCCAAAGCCGAACAGCTGGCCGTGCTGGATGCCGTGCTGGGCTGGGTAGAGCCGGGCAGGGTGGTAATGGGACTGTCGGGCTACAACCTGGGCGAACTGTTGGCCTTCCAGGCTGAAATCCAGCAGCGCGAGATTGGCGGGCTTCTGGTTCCTGCACCTTGCTACATCCGGCCTTCGCAGGCCGGCATCGAAGCCTTCTTCAACACCGTGGCCGATGCCGCCAGGGTGCCTGTGATCCTCTACGACATTCCCTACCGTACCGGGGTGCGCATCGAGCGTGAAACCTTGCGGCGCATCGTGCGCCATCCACGCATTGCGGCGGTCAAGGACTGCGGTGGCGATAGCGAGACCACCATGGCCCTGATCCAGGACGGCCACGCCCAGGTGCTGGCCGGAGAAGACCTGCAAATCTTCAATAACCTGTGCCTGGGCGGCGCGGGGGCTATTTCGGCGTCGGCGCATGTACACGCCGAGCTGTATGTGCGCATGCTGCAGCAGGTCGACCAGGGTGATTGGCTAGCGGCGCGCGGTACGTTCTACCAACTGCTGCCCTGGGTAAAAATGGCCTTCGTCGAGCCTAACCCGGCTGTGGTCAAGGCGGCATTGCAGCTACAGGGGGTGATCGGCGACGAGCTACGCGAGCCGATGCAGCCGTGTACCCAAGCGACACGGGACAGGCTACCGGGTGTACTCGGGCTGCCGGCTGCCCTGTAGGCGCAGCCTTGTGCTGCGAAGACGCCCTTGCAGCTACACCAACTCAGAAATGGTACTTGGCCAAGGCGCTGACGGTATTCTGGTCGGTGGTGAAGAATTGGGAGTCCTTGATCCCGAATTTGTCGGACCAGTAGTCGTACTCAATACCGATGTACAGATGCTTGGCCTCGTAACCCATGGCTTTGCCCAGGTCGTACTTGAGCTGTGGGTTGAAGTGCAGGTTGGCATGATAGTCAGACTGGTTGCGTTGGCTGGCGCTCGCATCCTTGTTGTTCACGACCCAGTCCATGAAACCGTCGAACAGGATGTCGGATGAGCCAACCGGAAGGGTAATGGCCCACGCTGGCGTAACCTGCCAGGCGCCGGACGGTACGCGGTTGCCGTCGGGCTTGCGGTAGTAGAAATTCAGCTGGAAGTAATCGAAGCCCGGCAGGGCAATGTCGAAGCCAGGGCCCAGCAAATAGCTTTCGACGTCGCCCTCGCCAAATTCATAGGTACTGGCCAGCAATACATCCTTTATCGGGCCAAGGGCCAGGTCGACGCCGGTGATTTTGCCAAGCGAAAGGCGCGGGCTGAACTCGCCGTAGTAACTGCTCTTGCCATTGCTGGCGCTTTCCTTGCCGTTGTAGTTGATCTGGTCGACGAAGAACCAGATGTCTCCCCATGTCCAGTTGCTGGCACTTTCGAAGGTAAAGGTCTGCTGGATGGGTGGGTCGACCTTGAAATTCTTGCCCCAAAGGTAGGTGAGGCTCTCGTTGTGCCAGAGCAGCGGGCCATCGCCTACTGTCGGCCCAGGCGCCAAGTCTTCGCCGCCAGCAGTGGCCAGCCCGGTTGCCAGCAAGCCAGCGGTGAATAGTAGCGGTGCGAAGGTGCGGGCCATGGTTGTGCTCCTTGCATCTGGGCATCTGGAAACTAATGGATTAGTTCGCTTATCGCTAAAAGGCAAGTTTGGCTGAGCCGCGGAGCATGGCACCGGCTTTGCCGGTGTTCGCGGCTAAAGCCGCTCCTACAGGTGCAGCGCAAGGCTGGAGTTTGAGCAAGAAACGCAAATGCTGGGTGAGCGCTAGCCCTGTGGGCTTGCCGGCGATGGGCCGCACAGCGGCCCCTGGTTATGCAGGTTATTGCCGGCGCCACACTTCGCCTTGCTCGCTGACCACCCAAGGCTTGTCTGCAGCATCGACCAGCACCCCGCCGACCCAGCGCTGCGCAGGGCTGTGGTCGAGCCAGTGCGCCTGCCCGGCGAGCACCTGCTCGGCTAGCGGGGTCAGCCGCAGCGGTCGTTGTCCCCAGATTTCTCCCGGGCCCTCCAGAAGCAGTGGCTGCGGGGCGTGGATCAAGGGCTGCAACAGCACATGGAACATCAGGTCGCCCAGGTAAGGCAGGGGCTCATCCTGCATCATCAACTGGGCAAATACACGCCCGGCCGGTAGTTCACCACGTGCCGCCAGCACGCGCAGCAGCAGGCGTTCGGTAAGGCTTAAACCATCTTTTGCCCCCGGCAGTTCCTGTAGCTGGCGCGCCAGTGCCCCGCCCAGCAACGGCAAGGCCGGATGCTGGCGGGCGGCCAGGCCAGCCCAGGCTTGGGGAGCTGGTGCGGTATAGGCCGCCCACGCCTGGCGGGCCAGGGCCAGCGCATCCTCACCCAGCGCTCGGCGTTGTGGCCACAGCCAGGCGAGCAGGTCCGGGGCCAATTGCCCGATCCCGATGAAACGCTCGACACCGGGCACCTGGTTGATTTCGATCAGCTCAAGCCGGCGCGGCAGGCTGGGCAGGCTGGCGAGCACGCGGATCAGGAACAGCTGGTCGTAAGCATCACCTTCGCACCACAGCACGAGCTTGCTGTTTCTGCTCAACCCGGCCAGTGCGGCGCGCTGTGCTGCCTGGCGCTGCTCCAGGTCATGGCTGCTCAGGTTGAATGCCTGCTGCACGTAGGCGCTGCGAACCTGCCAGTACTGCTCCTCGGGCAGTGCCGGTACCGGCCCCATGACCATCGGGTCGTCGAACATCTGGAAGGCACCGGCAAAACCAGCCGTACGCAAGCTGTGGGCGATGTCATTACCGCACCGCCAATGCTGAACGGCGGCCTCGTCGTCGGCGGCGAAGCCGGGGTGACGCACGGCAAAGGCCACGGCATCGGCATGGGCCTTGAGCTTGGGCCAGCTGGCAAAGCCGGCCTCGCGGGCCACCAGCCATTGGGTATCGGCAAGCCGGTAGTCGGGGCCGGGCAGGCCAAGTGTGCGCAATTGCTCGCGGACGTCGTCAGCTTCGTGGTTTTTCAGTGCACTCAGCAGGCGCTTGGCACGCTTGCGCAAGGCGGGCAGGTCGAGCAGGCCGTGGTGGCGGGATGCATTGATGGCGGGCATGCCAACTCCTTATGGGCTCGGTCCGCCGACAAGCCGGGAGCTGGTATGAGAATGTGCTGACGCATGGCTCGGGCAACCCCTTCGCGCGGACCGCAGGCGCAGCCAGCGCCCTGGCGCCGACTTTAACGGGGCAGGCATCGGGTGGCAAACGATAGTTTTCCCATACGGCATTTGCTGGCACTTCATCGACTTCCTGGGCCGAAGGGGTTAGCCTCGGCGCAATGCTGCCGATCAGCCAATAGAAAAATCATCGCCATGCCTGCAGGTTTCCCCGGGTTGCCATCACTCAATGCCCTGCGCGTGTTCGAAGTGGTGGCGCGTCACTTGAACTTCCGCCTGGCGGCCGAGGAACTCGGCGTCACCCAGGCGGCCGTTGCCCAGCAGATTCGTGGGCTGGAGGCCGGCCTGGAGGTGCGCCTGTTCGAGCGCTTGCCACGAGGCCTTGGCCTGACCGATGCCGGGCATGCCTACAGCAACAGTGTGCGCAGCGCCTTGGCGATGATCGACGAAGCCACCCGGCTGCTACGCCCGGCATCTTCCCACCTTACAGTCAGTGTAACGCCAACCTTTGCCTCGAAATGGCTGATCCCCAGGCTGGGGCACTTTGCCGAGCGCAATCCCGACATCGACCTGCGGGTGCTGGCCACCGACCGGCTGTCGCACTTTCATACCGACGGCGTGGACCTGGCCGTGCGTTATGGCCAACCGCCGTTCGGCGCCGGGCTCAACGCCGAGTTGCTGATGGAACCACAAGTGGTCGCCGTGGCAAGCCCGGCATTGTTGGCTGATACAGGCCCGCCGGATGGTTTCGCGGCCTTGCAGCGGTATGTAGCACTGCATGACGCGCACAACTTCTGGCCGCAATTTTGCGCAGCGATGTTCCCCGGCCACCCACCACTCACCGCGAAGGCCATGCGTTTCAACCAGACCTCGCTGGCCATCGAAGCCGCCGTTGGCGGGCAGGGCATTACCCTGGCCAGCCATGCCTTCGTCAGCGACGACATCGCCGCCGGCAGACTGGTGCAGGTATTCCCCCAGCAGTTGCGGCTGGACAAGGCGTTCTACCTGGTATGGCCGCGCAAGGGGCAGCCTCCTGCAGCCCTGCAAACGGTCAGGGCGTGGCTGAAGGCCCAAGTTGACGAAAGAAAATCTACTGGCTAGGCAAAGCCTGGCTGCCTCCCTCCATGCCTGCATGGCTGCTACTGTGAATGCACTTGCAAACACATGGTCAAGTCTTCAACGGAGGCAATATGTCGGTAGAAAAGGTAGCAATCATCACCGCCGGTGGTAGTGGCATGGGCGCAGCAGCGGCTCGCCGCCTGGCCGCCGACGGCTTCAAGGTCGGCATCCTGTCGTCGTCTGGCAAGGGCGAGGCGCTGGCCAAGGAGTTGGGCGGTATTGGTGTGACCGGCAGCAACCAGTCGGTCGAGGACCTGCAGCGCCTGGTAGATGCCGTGGTCGCCAAGTGGGGGCGTGTCGATGTGCTGGTCAACAGTGCCGGCCACGGCCCGCGCGCGCCGATCCTTGAGATCAGCGACGAAGACTGGCACAAGGGCATGGACACTTACCTGCTCAATGTGATCCGCCCAACACGCCTGGTGACGCCGATCATGCAACGGCAGCAGGGTGGCGTAATCATCAACATCTCCACCGCCTGGGCATTCGAACCCAACGAGATGTTCCCCACATCGGCAGTGTTCCGCTCTGGCCTGGCAGCGTTCAGCAAGATTTTCGCTGACACCTATGCTGCGGACAACGTACGCATCAACAACGTCCTGCCTGGCTGGATCGACAGCCTGCCGGCGACCGAACAGCGTCGCGACAGCGTGCCGCTCAAGCGCTATGGCACCAGCGAAGAAATCGCTGCGACCATTGCCTTCCTGGCCAGTGAGGGTGCCGCCTATATCACCGGGCAGAACATCAAGGTCGATGGTGGCCTGACGCGCAGTGTCTGACCAGCAGTCAGTGCGCAGCCGTGGGCAACATGCCTGAGCGTTGGGCGTTGTGCGCGGCCTCTATCAGCTGCAGGTTGCGATTGCGCAATGCATGGTTGGCACCGACACGCAGGTTGGAGCGCAGTGCCAGGGTTTCGGCCTGTTCATACTGGCCTTGCTGAAGGCGCAGCACGCCAAGGTAGTGCAACGTTGCCGGGTTGTTTGGCTGTATGTGCAGCGCGCGCTCCAGGGTGGCTGCCGCCTGGTCCAGTTGGCCGTCGGCATACTGTTGCGAGGCGGTTTCGATCAGCGCGGTCGAAGCATTGTTGCTGCGCATGGGCGCCGAGCGCTCACCGGCCAGTGCGCCTTGTGCCGTGATTGCGCTGAACAACAGGAGCAAGGCTGACAAAACAGGTGTGCTGGGCATCGGCGGTAGACTCGACAGGGCTTGGGCAAGCCCCTGGCCGGAGGGCGAGGGGATGCTATCGACCGAAGCGGAGCGTTGAAGTTCCCGCTTGGGCAATGTGTTGCCTTTCCCCTGTATCTGGCCGTCAACAACTGTTCGGTTACCGCCCATAACCACCTCCTCGCGCCTCAAGCCTGTGCCAGTACCTCCGATAGCAGCACACCCACCGTCGAATCATCGACCAGAAGTGGTGCCAACAAGGAGTACTGCCCGCATGCTTGCCAACCTGAAGATCCGCACCGGAATGTTCTGGGTGCTGTCGCTGTTCACCCTCACCTTGCTGTTTTCCAGCGTCAGTGCCTGGCGGGCAGCGGTGGGCAGTGACCAGCAGATCACCGAACTGGACCAGACCTCGCGCCAATCGGACCGGTTGAACAATGCCTTGCTGATGGCGATTCGCTCCAGCGCCAATGTGTCTTCAGGCTTCATCGAGCAATTGGGCGGCAACGAAGAGAGTGCCGGCAAGCGCATGGCGCTGTCGGTCGAGCTGATCGACAAGAGCCAACAGCTGGTGGACGCGTTTGTCGAGAATGCCCGCGAACCTGCCCTGCACGCGCTGGCTACCCAGCTGCAAGCCACCTACGGCGAGTATGCCAAGGCAGTCGCCGGGCAGCGTGAGGCGACGCGCCAGCGCTCGCTCGAGCAGTATTTCAAGGTCAACACCGACGCTGGCAACGCCATGGGCCGGCTGCAGGCGCTGCGCCAACAACTGGTGGGTGCCTTGAGCGAACGCGGCCAGCAGATCATGCTGGAATCCGACCGGCGCCTGGCCCGCGCCCAACTGCTGAGCCTAGGCCTGCTGGGCACGACGCTGTTGCTGGCAGCGCTGTGCTGGGCCTTCATTGCCCAGCGCGTTTTGCACCCGTTGCGCGAAGCCGGCCGGCACTTCCAGCGTATTGCCGGCGGCGACCTGAGCGTACCGGTGCAGGGGCAGGGCAGTAATGAGATCGGCCAGCTGTTCCATGAACTTGAGCGCATGCAGCAGAGCCAGCGCGACACCCTGGGGCAAATCAGCAGCTGTGCCAGGCAACTGGACGCAGCCGCCAGCGCGCTGAACACGGTCACCGAAGAAAGCGCCAACAACCTTCGTCAGCAGGGCCAGGAACTGGAGCAGGCCGCCACTGCCGTTACCGAAATGACCACCGCCGTGGAAGAGGTCGCGCGCAATGCCATCACCACCTCGCAGACCACCAGTGAATCCAACCAGCTGGCCGCGCAAAGCCGCCGGCAAGTCAGCGACAACATCGACGGCACCGAGGCCATGACCCGCGAAATTCAAACCAGCAGCGCACACCTGCAGCAACTGGTCGGGCAGGTGCGGGATATCGGCAAGGTGCTGGAAGTGATCCGTTCAGTGTCTGAGCAAACCAACCTGCTGGCGCTCAATGCCGCCATTGAGGCCGCCCGCGCGGGCGAAGCCGGGCGTGGCTTTGCGGTGGTGGCGGACGAGGTGCGCACGCTGGCCTACCGCACGCAACAATCAACCCAGGAAATCGAGCAGATGATCGGCCGCGTGCAAGCGGGCACCGAAGCAGCGGTGGCCTCGATGCAGGCCAGCACCAGCCGCGCCCAGTCGACACTGGACGTGACCCTGGCCTCGGGGCAGGTGCTGGAAGGCATCTACAGTGCAATTGGCGAGATCAACGAGCGCAACCTGGTGATCGCCAGTGCTGCCGAAGAGCAGGCGCAGGTGGCGCGGGAGGTGGACCGTAACCTGCTGAACATCCGTGAGCTGTCGAGCTTTTCGGCGGCGGGGGCGCAGCAGACCAGTGAGGCGAGCAAGGCGATGGCGGGGCTGGTGGGAGAGATGACGGCGTTGGTGGGGCGGTTCAAGGTTTGAGGCGGGCGCAACGGCCTTTACTGCCTGGGCTGGCCTCATCGACGGCAAGCCGGCTCCCCAGCTGATCGGCACACATCGGGGTGCTGAAAGTAGAGACATCACGCTGAGCCGGGCGCCCGGGTTGCAGATCAACTACAACATTAAATGAAACCCCGGGGCCTGACAGGAAGCACGCGAATGTGGGCGAAACACAAACCCTGCGTTACCAGGGCGGTGCGCTTCCTGTCGGCATCGCTGATCATGTTGGCCCATGGCGCTGTTGCAGAGGATCTTGAGCCCAGGTCGTACGCCAATACGCCGGTCGGTATCAACTTCCTGCTCATGGGCTATAGCGACCTGCACGGCAACGTCACCGCCAACCCCTCGGTGCCGCTCGAGGATGCCAAGCTCGACATCAAGACCGTCGTATTTGCCTTTGCCAGGTCCCTGGAAGTCGCGGGCCGTTCGGCAAAGTTCGATGTGGTCGTGCCTGAGGCCAGGTTGTCGGGCTCTGCGCTGTTCGCTGGCCAACCCAGGGAGCGTGAGGTCACCGGGCTGATCGACCCAAGGGTGCGATTTTCGGTCAACCTGTATGGCGCCCCGGCGCTGTCCTTGGCCGAGTTCCCCAGCTACCAGCAGGATGTGATTATCGGCACCAGCCTTGCGGTCACGGCGCCGCTTGGCCAGTACGACTCCAGCAAACTGGTCAACCTGGGCAACAATCGCTGGTCATTCAAGCCTGAAATCGGTGTTTCCAAACGCCTGGGGCCGGTGACCCTGGAGCTGTCGGGGGCGGCAACTTTCTACACCGACAATCACGAGTACCTTGGCGACCATACATTTTCCCAGCGGCCGATGTACCAGACACAGGTGCATTTAATCTATGCCTTTGAAAACGGTGTCTGGGGCTCGCTGGACGGGACCTATTTCGCGGGTGGAAACACCTCTGTCGATGGCGTCGGCAACCATGACTTCCAGGAACACACGCGCTATGGATGCACCCTTACGCTGCCCTTGAATCGAAGGAACTCGATCAAGCTGTTTGCAAGTGAGGGTGCGCATACCCGTACTGGCAGTGAATACGATGTTGCCGGCATTGTCTGGCAGTACCGCTACGGCGGAGGCATCTGAAGCACAGGGCCAGGCCGCAGCATTGTCCTGCAGGAGCGGGCTTGCCCGCGAAGAACCCAACGCGGTGGATGGCACCGGCGTTGCCGGTGTTCGCGGCTAAAGCCGCTCGTACAGGATCCCCACAGCCTTCAAGGCAGATGCAGTACCTGTGGGAGCGGGCAAGCCCGCGAAGAATCCCACGCGGTATATGGCACCGGCATTGCCGGTGTTAGCTCGGCTGCGCCGCCAGGCTGTTGCTGACGTTGCGCCCCAACACCAGCACCGTGACAAAGCCGCAGCCCACCAGCGCCGTGGCCAGGCTCAGCAGCACTGCGGTGCCCATGTGGTCGACCACCTGCCCGCCAAAGAACGAACCCAGCGCAATGATCACCTGGAACATGGCCACGAACAGCGGCATGCCACGCTCGACATCCTTGGGCGCCACGACAAACATCCAGATATTGGCGCAGGCCGGGAACGCGCCGAAGGCGAAGCCCCACAGCGCGATCAGCATCGCTGCGCCGGTCATGCCGGTGGCAAAGTGCGGGAACAGGGCGGTGCTGACGGCAATCATGAGCGCTACCAGCATCAAGGTGTGGCGCACGCTGCGGTTGGCAGCGAAGCCGGCGAAAATGTTGCCCATGAACCCGGCCACGCCGTACAGCAGCAACAATGAACCAATCGTAGGCCCATCAAAGCCGGCATTCTGTTTGAAGAACGGTGCAACATAGGTGTACGCAGCAAAGTGTGCCAGGCCAATCAGCAGCACGGCGATCAACCCGACCCGCGCTTGCGGGTTGATGAACAAGGCCGGCAGGTCGCTGATGCGAATGGCCTTTTCCGGCAAGAGCCGCGGCAGCAAGAATACCTGCGCCAGCAGCACGGGCACCCCCACCAGTGCGGTGGCCAGGAAGGTCATGCGCCAGCCCATAAGGCCACTCAGCCAGGTGCCCACGGGCACGCCCACAACCGTAGCCAGCGTTACCCCAGCCATGATGATCGAGTTGGCCTTGGCTACACCCATGCCATCAGGCGCCAGGCGGCCGCTGAGGGCGATGGCGGTCGCCCAGAAGCCGCCGATACTCACACCCAGCAGCACGCGGCCGACCAACAGCAGGTTGAAGTCGCCGGCGTAGGCCACGATGGCGTTGGCGATGATCATGATCAGCGTCAGGCCGATCAGCAGGTAGCGCCGGTCCAGTGCACCTACGCCTACGGAAATCAAAGGTGCGGCCAGTGCGGCCATGATGCCAGGCAGGGTCACCATCAAGCCGGCAAGGCCGGCACTGATGCCAAGGTCGCTGGCGACGTCGTTGAGCACGCCCACCGGCAGAAATTCACTGGTGACCAGGGCGAAGGCACCCACGGCTACCGAGAGGATTGCCAGCCACTGCTGCGTGACACTCTGTTGGCTATGTTCGGGAAGGCCGCGAGGGGCCTGGCGGTTGCTTGGCATGGGGTTCGGTTCCATGAGGGGTGTCGCCTGTAGCAGGCGCAGGAGCGGGGAGATTTGCAGGCGATTATAGGGACGGCCCTGCCAGGCCAACAGGCAGGCCGCTTGATAGTAAACATCAGCGCAATCGATGAAACGCCTTGGGTAGAGCGCTTGCTATCAGCGACGACGCCCCACCAGGGCCGCGCCTGCGCAGGCCATGGCAATCGCTGCAACGCCCAGCCATTGGGTAAGTGCCAGCACCTCATCGAGGATCAGCCAGCCGGCTAATGCACCGGCTGCGGGCGAAGCGCTGAGCAGCACGCCAAAAATGCTCGGTGGCAGGTGCCGCATCGCGTACATGTCGAGCAGGAAGGGCACTGTGCTGGAGAGCAGGGCAACGCCTGCCCCAATCATAAGGACCCACGGCGCCAGCAGATCAGCCCCCGCCTGGTTGGCGCCAAATGGTACACCCAGCAACGCTGCGAACAACATCCCGGTGGCGACCGCTTGCTTGCCGTGAACTGCCACTTTGCTGCCGAGCAGCACATACAGCCCCCAGGCCAAGGCAGCTGCCAGCGCGTACATCACGCCGCGCGAGTCGAGGCCGTGGCTGCCCGCACCCCAGGGCAGCAAGGTAAGCCCGGCGACCGACAAGGCGATCCACAGCAAGTCGGTGCGGCGCCGTGAAGTCAGCAAGGCTGCCCCCAAAGGGCCGATAACTTCGATGGAAACCGCGATGCCTACCGGGATGTAGAGGAAGGCCCGATAAATCAGAACGTTCATCAGCCCCATCATCAAGCCGTAGCCCAGCAGGTGAAGCATGTTGGCCTGGCGCCAGATGCGCCAGGGCCGCAGTACCACCAGCAGGATCACGGCTGACAGGCCCAGGCGCAGGGCCGCCACGCCGTCGGGGCCTACCAGTGGAAACAGGGTTTTCGCCAGGGCAGCACCGGTCTGCACGGACACCAGGGCGACGATGGCGGCGCCGACAGGGGCGTAGGTTCCAGCATTTTTTGCGTTCACGCGTGGCTCCAGCAACGTTCAAGGCGCCATTTTAGTGCTCGGCCTGCGAAGCAATTGCTGTGAAAATAGGCCCTTGACGAGTGAACTGCTTTCTTTGGAACCCGAAAATGAGTGACTCCGCCAACCGGCCGCTGGACAGCTTCGACCACGCCATACTGCGGCTGCTTCAGCAAGACAACAAAACCTCGCAGCGCGCCATTGCCGAGGACATCGGCCTGTCCACGCCTGCCGTGCAGCGCCGCATCGCGCAGATGGAGGCAAGCGGGGTGATCGCCACCAACACGGCGGTCATCGCCCCGGAGAGTGTCGGCCAGATGATTACCGCCATTGTCGAGTCGCGCCTGCGTGACGACCGCTCGCTGGTGATGGACCGCGCCAAGCGCTATTTCGCCAATGTGGCAGAGATACAGCAGTGTTACTTCGTCAATGGCGGGGTTTCATTCATGATCGTCATGCTTGCACGTGACGTAGCGCATTTCGAAAAGCTGGTCAGGCTGCACTTTGCCGATAACGAGGACATCCTGACCTACCGCACGTTGATTGTGCTGGACAAGGTCAAGGTGGGGTTGTCTGTCCCGGTTTGAAGGATCAGTGCAACGGCGTAAGGCACTGATCGAGCGCCGCGCGGGCGGCGCTCGATCTCGAAGGCGCTGATACTTCAGCCAAACACTTGCAGATCACTCGGTGTCAGGTTCGACACCCCGTTAATCACGGTGATTGCCACTGCGTTGCCGTTGGCAGCACCGTCGGCATCGTAATACAGCGTGTGATTGTCCTGGTTGAAGATCAGCTGCGCGCCTGTGGTTTCCTGTGCGGCTCCGGTGACGTTGGCCAAGGTATCGGCGATCGATTGGCCATGCAGGTCGAACACGCCTGCGGCAAGGGCAACCACGTCATTGCCGGGGGAGAAGTCCGTGATCACGTCAGGCTGGGTGCCTGGAAGTTGAGCGAACTGGAAGGTGTCGTTGCCGGCTCCGCCGGTGAACACGTCGATGGCCGAGGTGCTTTGAAGCGTATTGTCGGTGCTGTCTCCGTTGACAGGGTTGGTTGGGGGGGCATCGGCACTGCTTGTTATGGTGAGGTCAGCGCGAGTAATCGCTGTGAAGTCATCAATAGCGAATGAGGCTCCGCCATCATGTATTTCGACTTTGGAAATCGAAAGGCCATTGGACGTTACAGACAGGAAGGTATTTGCCGGGGCGTTAGCTGGAAGCAGCGCTTGTCCGACAAGCGTATTGTTAGCGTCATAAGCGAATATTCCGACATCAGCGGGGCCAGTGACATAGGCTGACACTGTTTTTATATCGGCGGTCGACAAGTTGAATGTCATGAGCCCACTAGGTGAATAGGCCACTTGAGTTCCTGAGTGAGCGGTGAGTCCCAAAAAGGCAGCATTAATTGAATTCGCGCCATGGACAAGGACGCCCTGAGCTTGAAACTGATTGGTGATGGCTACTTCGTCGGCAAGGTTGTCAAAGTTAATATGCGTGGTTGTGCCAATACCTACTTCGCGAGCTAGGGTGTTGCCCGCAATATCTTCAATTGCCAGTGTTGCACTGACTTTGCCCGCTTGAAAGCCTGACAGATTCACGACACCGTCGTGCCCCAGGGCCTCGTGGCCTGCGCTGTCGCGGAAGGTCAGGGCTGCTGTTGCATCCGTATCCAGGCCGGACAACACGTAGGCAACGGCTGCTTTCTCCGTTGCGTCGATGTTGAGGTCCGGGAAGCTCACGTCCACTGGCTGCTCCGTATCGGCGCTGACATCCAGGTTGTAATCATGGCCTACGCCCGCCAGTATGTTGCCGCTTGTGTCGATAACACGCACGTCTAGCCTGTTATGCCAAGAGACAAGGTCGATCAACGCCGTCCATGCATGGTTATCCGGGGACACTGCTGCATCAACCCACGTATTGCCGCCATCAGCGGTTACTTGAAGCTTCTCACCGTCGTGAAGTACATCCGTATACGTGCCATTGACTGTCTGAACTGGCAAGCGGGTAATGAAATCGTTTGCCAAGCCTGTGTCATCGCTCAGGAACGTAACGGTAGCCAAGGCCGTCGGCCCTTCCGGTACTGCCTGCAGGGTGTCGAGTTGCAGCTGGGTGCCGATGCCGGTAGCGGTATTACCGAAAGCGTCGGTAGCGGTGACGGTTACTGATATCGGGCCGTCGCTCAACCCGGACAGATTGGCACGGCCGTTGTTGCCTGTAACGGAATGGCTGCCATCGCTAAAGGTAACGATGGCCACGGCATCACCATCGAGGCCGGTGATGGTGTAGGGCACTGATGTTTTCAGGGCTGCGCCGACAGTGGCGTCATCAACGCTAACTGACAAAGGTAGATCCCGATCAGCTGAACTGTCCAACAGCAGGGTAGGTGTTACCGATGCCTGATAATTAAGTGTATCCAATGCAATCGGCGAGCCTTCGCCGTCTATAACGATTCGGCTGATAGGCAGAGAATTTGATGTTAGTGATACAAGTGAATTGTTTGCTTGCGAAAGAGATGTTTGTGCCAAGACCTGACCATTGGCACTGTAGGCGGTGATTGTTGCCCCTGCAGTGGAGCTGATATATGCACTGACCCTGCTGATGTTGCCGGAGCCTGCGGAAAAGCTGATATCAATCAACCCTTCGTCGCTATATGCCAGTTGGGCGCCTGACTGGGCGGGGAGGCCGGGCTGGCTTTGTATGACTATCGGCGAGGTGAAAATCACGCCAGCATACTGAGTGCCGACAGAGGAACCTGTTGGGAGGTTATCGAATGTTAACGTTGTCTGTGAGCCTCCGCCTACAATTACCCCGGTGGTGAATGTATTCCCTGCTATGTCAGTTGCCGTGACTAATGCGCCGACAGGCCCATCCTCAAACCCTGAGAGATCGACAAGGCCGTTGACACCCACGGCCTCATGCCCGCTTTGATCGCGGAATACCACCGACGCAGTGGCATCAGGATCAAGGCCTTGAATGCTGTAGCCAACAGCATGTTTTTCCACCGCGTTGATTTGATTGTCCGGTACGGTCAGCCGAAGATCATTGCCACTGTCTGCGGTGAAATCCAACAGATAACCGTGCCTAAAACCGGACTGGACCTGGCCCAGATCATTGATCGTTCGCACCCGGAGCAGGTTATCGCCCTCGGACAACACCACCCCTTCGGCGCTCCAGGTGTGTTGCGCGGCATCTACCAAGGCGGCTACCCAGGTTTGCCCCTCGTCCGCTGTCACCTCGATCCGCTCGCCATCAGCCAGGCTTCCAGTGAAAGTGCCTGATACCGTTTGCAGCGCCTCCCGAGTGACGAAATCCCCAGCGATGCCAGTGTCATTGCTGAGCGCCGTCACCGTTGCTACTGCCGTTGGCGCTTCGGGCACGGCTATCAGGTTCAAGCTGGCGGACGTTGATACCGTCGCACCGGCCTGGTCGGCAATCACCACGGCAAAGCTGACTAGCCCATTGCGGTCCAGCACTGGTGTGTAGGTCCAGGTGCCATCCGGGTTGGCGGTCACCGTGCCGTCTGCACTCGCCACGGTTACGCTCTGCACACTCAAGCTTTCACCGGCATCAACGTCGCTGGCGGTGCCGAGCAACTGCTCGCGGGTCAGGGTGTAAGCCTGGTCCTCCGTGCCATCGGCCAAAGTGATCGGGCCGCTGACTGTTGGCGCATCGTTCACCGTAGTCACGTTGATACTCAACGTGTAGGCATTGGCCGAGAACGCCTGGCCGTCACTGACCTTGAAGCCGATGATCGCATAGCCAGCACCGTTGGCGTTGGCGGCTGGCAGGAACTGCAGGTTGCCGGCATCCAGGTCCGCCTTGCTGATGACCTGGTCCTGCACCACTGCAACCCAGCTGTTGCCGCTTCTGAACTGCAGGCTGCCTGCGCCAGGCAGGCTGGTTATCCTGACGCTGGCCAGTGGTGTTGCCTCGGGGTCTGAGTAGCTGCCAAAGTCGCCCACAGCCAATACCAACGCCGTGTCTTCCAGGGTGGCCTGGCTGTCATTGGTCGAGGAGGGCGCAGCGTTCGGCAGCGCAACAACCGCAGCCTTGAGCTGCGCGGTGTTCCAGGTCAGGCCATTGTCGAAGCGCACCCGGTCTATCTCGTTGTCGCTACCCAGGTAGAAGCCTTTCACGGTCAATGTCGCGCCCGTGGCAATCACCTGCATCTGCAAGTCATTCGACAGGCGCACAAAGCGCACCTGGTTGCTGTTCAGGCCAACCAGTTGCAAGGTATCGACGTCATTGGCGGCGCCGCCACTGTTGTCGATTTGGTCGTTGCCGTAATTCTGGCCATAGACGTAGGTGTCGTTGCCGCGCCGCCCGGCCAGTACATCGTTGCCGGCACCACCGTCGAGGCGGTTGTTGCCGGTGTTGCCGGTCAGCAGGTTGTCCAGGCTGTTGCCGGTGCCATTGAGGTTGCCGCCACCGGTGAGTTCAAGGTTCTCGAGGTTGGCGCCCAAGGTGTAGTTGAGTGAACTGCGTACGGTGTCGGTGCCGGCGGCAAACCCCTCGCTGACCGTGTCGCCGGCCTGGTCGACGATATAGATGTCATCACCCGCGCCGCCTGCCAGGGTATCGTTACCTGCGCCGCCATCGAGGATGTCATTGCCGTCGTCGCCATTGAGGCGATCATTGCCAGCGCCGCCGAGCAGCACATCATTGCCAGCACCGCCGTTCAGTACATCGTTGCCTGCGGCGCCATCAAGGCGGTTGTTGCCGCTGTTGCCGGTGAGGGTGTTGTCCAGCGCGTTGCCAACCCCATCGAGGTTGCCACTGCCGGTCAGGGTCAGGCGTTCAACGTTGCTGCCCAGGGTGTAGCTGATGCTGGCGCGCACCAGGTCATCACCGGCTGCAGCGGCCTCGACCACCACATCGCCAGCGGCGCCCACCACATAGGTGTCATTGCCCTGGCCACCCTCCATGCGGTCGTTGCCGGCACCGCCATCCAGCGTGTCGTTGCCATAGTTGCCGAACAGCTGATCGTTACCACCCAGCCCGAACAAGGTGTCGTCAGTGGGGTTGCCATTGATGATGTCTGCGCCTTCGGTGGGGGTGACAGGCAGGTAATACAGGTTCGCCAGTGCTTCCCTGACGCCCCAGCGGGTGCCGTCGGCAAACACGATGCCGTCTATGGCATGGTCGGCATCGAGGAAGCATTGCCTGACCGTGAGGGTTTCGCCGCTGGCCAGTACGCTGAGCACCAGATCATTACCTATGCGGGTCAGGCGGATCTGGCTGGCCGTGAGGTTGGTCAACTGGATGAGGTCGACGTCTTTGTTGTTGCCGCCCGAGTTGTCGATTACGTCGTTGCCATAGCCGCGCCCGTAGCGGTAGGTGTCGTTGCCGCTGCCGCCGATCAACAGGTCGTTGCCAGCTCCGCCATCGAGAATATCGTTGCCTCCCAGCCCAATCAGGGTGTCGGCCGTGGCACCCCCTGTCAGCGTGTTGGCACCGCCGGTGCCGATGATGGTGGCCATCTGGGAACCCTCATGAGTGCCCTGGGGAAGGGGGGCAGGGCATTCAGAAAAGTTTAGCTGCTGGCCTGGCGCAGGCCTCACGGTTCGGAATGAATACCGTAGCCGTCCGTCGTACCTCTTTACAAAGCCTGCGGGTGATATTGCCTGGACGGTGCCCGGCTCATGGCAGTGCCATTGCAGGCGATGCCCATTCAGCGCCCTCGATACAGCCTGCAAGCTATGGCGAAACCAGCACGTCACACTGCGATTCGTTCAGTACATGCTTGGTGACGCTGCCAACCAACAGCTCTTCCAGCGCGCTCGCACCCTGCTTGCCGACCACGATCAGGTCACACTCCAGCTCCTGTTGCTGCTCGGCAATACGCCAGCCAGGGTCACCATGCACCACCATTTGCCGGGCATCGGCCACGCCGGCAGCCTTGCTCAATTCGGCCAATTGTTTCACTGCATCCTTGCGGATGACATTGCGGTAGTGGGTGAGGGTGTCGTGGTCGATGTGGGCAAAGCGCATGCTGCCTTCGAAGGGGGCTTCGTACACATGCAGCAGAATGATCTCGGCCTGCGGCGCAACCGCCTTGGCCAGTTCGATGGCGCGCAGCGACACAGGTGAAAAATCGACTGGAACCAGCACGGTGCGGTAGGTATCGCGGGGGGCCGGCTTGACCACCAGCAAAGGGCAGGGCATGCGGTTGAGCATGTTCTGCACGGTAGAGCCCAGCAGCAGGCGCCGCGCCACGCTCTGGCCCTTGGCCCCGCACACCAGCAGGTTGCTGCGCTTGTCCTGCACCACCCGGGTGATTTCCGTGGTTACCGAGCCGTTGGCGACTTGCACGCCAGCAGAAATGTCATAGCGCTGGAACAGCAATGCAGCCAGTGCGTGCAGTTTTTCGCCGGCAGTATCCAGTACGCGCTTCAACAGGTCGTGATCAGGCACCACCAGCTGCTTGAGGCGCTCGAAGGGCGCCGGGTTGGCAACGTATAGCAGGTCCAGTGAGGCCTGTTGCGACTTGCTCAGGTAGGCAGCGCGCTCTGCTGCGTTGCGGGCAAACGGTGACAGGTCGGTGGCTACCAGGATGTGATTCAGCGGGCTCATATGGGGTTCCTTATCCAAGGCCGCGCACAGTGATCGATGGCAAAGCCTTGAGCACGGTGCGCTTGGCGGTGCTTGATTCATTCCTTGCTTGCAGCCATCGTCTCGCGAACCCGCTACGACGGCTTGATTTGCGTCAATGGAGTGTAGGTGGCGAGGCGGAGCACGTCGGCAGCAGACCTTGAGGCCCGGCGGCGCTTCCAGTTCGCGCACCTGACTAGCGCCCGTACCTGCGCAGTACTTGTGGGAGCGGGCGCGCCCGCGAAGAATCCAATGCGGTGCATGGCACCGGCTGCACCGGTGTTCGCGGGCACGTCAGGCCTGGCTGTTGCTGCACTGTCGGCCCTGCAACAGCAGCAGTTCGGTGAGCGTGTGCATGGCCGGTGTCGCCTGGCTGCCTTTGCGGGTGACCAGTTCGTACGGGTCGCTTACCGAGCCCATGCTCAGGGGCAGAATGCTGACCTGTTGATTCATCGCACATTGCCGAGCCACGTCGATCGACACCAGCGCGACGAAGTCGGGGCGGTTTTGCAGCAGCGACAAGGTAGCCAGGATCGAGGTGGTTTCAACCAGGTGCAGGGGGAAGCGCAACCCGGCATCGTGGAATTCGCGCTCCAGTTGCACGCGCATCGGCATGTTGGCCCGGTACACAATCCAACGGCTCTCGGCCAGCTCGGCAAGGCTCAGGCTTGGCGCGTGCTTGAGCGGGTGGTCGATATTGGCGATGACCGCCAGCGTCTCGTCCTGCACAAACGTGCTGGCAAACAGCTGCGGTGTGCTGCTGACGCTGGTACGGCACAGGGCGATGTCCAGGCGGCCGCTCTCGATCTGCGCCAGCAACGACTGGCTGGTGTCTTCGATGATTTCGAACGACATCTGCGGCTGGATGCTGGCGAGCTGTGACACGGCCTTCATCAGCAACGGCACGGCGCCCATGATTGCCCCCACTGCCAGCCGGCCACCGACCCCGCGCAGGATCGCATCCAGGGCATGCCGCAGGTTGGAAAGGTCTGTTTGCACCACGCGCGCGTAGCGGATGGCGCAGTGCCCGGCAGCCGTGGGCTCCAACCCGCGGTTGGTGCGGTTGAACAGCACCGTGCCGAAGGTGGTTTCGATTTCCTGCAGCGCCTTGCTGGCACCAGGCTGGGTAAGCCCGACACTGCTTGCCGCACCCAGCAGCGAGCGGTG
The DNA here is from genome assembly GCF_039673335.1 of Pseudomonas sp. TWI929. Taxonomy (NCBI): domain Bacteria; kingdom Pseudomonadati; phylum Pseudomonadota; class Gammaproteobacteria; order Pseudomonadales; family Pseudomonadaceae; genus Pseudomonas; species Pseudomonas sp. TWI929. The sequence continues at coordinate 2,841 of NZ_JBDJLK010000023.1, read as the reverse complement.
TTCGTCCAGTTCGATGAGCAGGCGCAGGTGGCGGGCGTGCAGGCGGGACATGATCGAATTGAGTGACGGGGTCATCTGGTATGCGTCCAGGTTATACCGATATGGATTGTTCTCAATACCATGGCCAGGCGCGCATTCCTATACTGGCGCTGCACGGTGTCGCATCCAGTGCGGCTGAACCGCCCATAACAACAATGCCAGGAGGCTGCGGAGGCCCCATGTCCCAGATCAACTACATTACCCAGATCCAATTCGAAATTGGCGCTATTGCCCGCCTGCCCGCTGAGTGTGAGCGCATTGGTATAACCAAACCTTTGATCGTGACCGACCGTGGCGTGCGTGCTGCCGGTATCGTCGATGCGGCGTTGAACACCTTCAGTGACAGCACCGCGCAACTGCCGATCTATGACGGCACGCCGCCCAACCCCAACGAGAACGCTGTGCGTGAAGCCGTGGCCATGTTTCTGGAGTGCGGCTGTGACGGCATCATCGCCATTGGCGGCGGCTCGGCAATCGACCTGGCCAAGGGGGTGGCCGTGTGTGCCAGGCACGAAGGGCCTTTGAAAAGCTTTGCGGTGATCGAGGGCGGGCTGGCCCGTATCACACCGGCAACCGCGCCGGTGATCGCTGTGCCGACCACGGCCGGCACCGGCAGCGAGGTAGGCCGGGGCGCTATCCTGATCCTCGACGACGGGCGCAAGGTGGGGGTGATTTCGCCCCACGTGGTGCCCAAGGCCGCCATCTGCGACCCGGCGCTGACCCTTGGCCTACCGGCATCGCTCACCGCCGCCACCGGCATGGACGCGATTGCTCACTGCCTGGAAACCTTCATGGCGCCGGCGTTCAACCCGCCCGCCGACGGCATCGCCCTGGACGGCCTGTGGCGCGCCTGGCGTTTCATCGAAAGCGCCACCCGCGAACCGGGCAACCTGGACGGGCGCATCAACATGATGAGCGCTTCGCTGCAAGGCGCGCTGGCATTCCAGAAGGGCCTGGGCTGCGTGCACAGCCTCAGCCACGCGCTGGGCGGTATCAACCCGCAGCTGCACCACGGCACACTCAACGCAATCTTCCTGCCCGCTGTCATCAGCTTCAACCGCCAGGCCGAAACGGTAATGACCGAGCACAAGATGGCGCGCATCGCCCAGGCGATGGGGCTGGTCGATGAAAGCCAGATCGAACATGCCATCCGCCACATGACCCGTACCCTGGGCCTGCCGACCGGCCTACGCGAACTGGGCGTCAGCGAGGACCTGTTCCCGCGCATCATCCAGGGCGCGTTGGCCGACCACAGCCACCGCACCAACCCGCGGGAGGCGTCTGCCGAGGACTACCAGTGGCTGCTTGAAGCGTCCATGTAATTCGCTCTCCGCTGTTCAACCAATAACAACAAAAGTGAACGCCCATGAATACCAAGTATGCGCAAGCCGAGCTTGGCCGCTCGCCGGAAGCGGTCGCCAGTTCGAACCCTTTCCGCAAATACCAGGTCATCACCGTCAGCCTGTTGCTGGTGATCGGCATCATCAACTACGTCGACCGCAGTGCGCTGTCGATTGCCAATACCTCGATCCAGCGCGACATGGGCATCACGCCGTCACAGATGGGCATTCTGTTGTCGGCGTTTTCCCTGGCGTACGCTTTCTCGCAGTTGCCCTTGGGCATGATTATCGACCGCCTTGGCAGCAAGATCTCCTTGGGGGCGGCTCTGCTGGGTTGGTCGGTTGCGCAGACGGCCTCCGGCCTGATCAACAGTTTTTCTGCTTTCATCGGGCTGCGAGTGGTGCTGGGGATTGGCGAGGCACCGATGTTCCCGTCGGCGGCAAAAGCGCTGGCGGAGTGGTTCGAGGCCGAAAAGCGCGGCACGCCGACCGGCATCGTGTTGTCATCGACCTGCATCGGGCCATGCCTGGCGCCGCCGTTGCTGACACTGCTGATGGTCACCTGGGGCTGGCGCGGCATGTTCATCGTTACCGGGGTGTTCGGCATTCTGCTCGCCGCCTGCTGGTTTGCCTTCTACAAGAGCAAGGAGCGCTACCTGGCCGAGCTGCCCGCCGAAGAGCGTGAACGGCTGTTGGCGGCCCAGGCCCACAAACAGCCAGTGGCAAGCACCAGGCCGAGCATGAAGGAACAGCTGGCGGCGTGGGCCGAGTTGTTCCGCCACAAGAGCACCTGGGGTGCTGTGCTGGGCTTCATGGGTGTGATCTATATGTTGTGGCTGCACCTGACCTGGCTGCCGGGCTACTTTGAACGTGAGCATGGCCTGAGCCTGTACCAGACGGCCTGGGTGGTATCGCTGGCTTATGTGTTTGGCGCCTTGGGCACCATAGTCGCTGGCCGCGTCTGCGACCGCCTGGTGAAGCACGGCGCCAGTGTGCTGGGTAGCCGCAAGCGGGTAGTGGTGAGCGCGCTGTTCGCGGCGGCGGTATTCACCGTGCCGCTCTCGTTCGGCAGTGGCTTCATCCTCAGCGTGGCGCTGCTGTGCTGCGCGCTGTTCAGCGTGAACATGGCCAGCTCCACTGCCTGGATGATTGCCAACACCGTGGTCGATAGCCGGCGTGTGGCTTCGTTTGGCTCGATCCAGAACTTCGGCGGCTACCTGGCGGGCTCGGTGGCACCGATTGTGACCGGGTTCAGCATCCAGCAGACCGGGTCGTTTGCTTCGGCTTTCCTGATCAGTGCCGTGGTCGCGGCGGTGGCGGCGCTGGCTTATGTATTGCTGTTGAAGCAGCCGGTTTCCACCGATAGCTGACCGAGCACAACACGTGTAGGAGCGGCCTTGTGTCGCGATCGGGCCGCAGAGCGGCCCCGGCGATTTGTGATGTGTAGCTGAAATCCTGGGGC
>NZ_JBDJLK010000022.1:0-74911 GCF_039673335.1 Pseudomonas sp. TWI929 | reverse complement strand
GCTAACCCTGCACTGTAGTTGATGCTTGTACGGGCCTCTTCGCTGCTTTTGCCGCGATGAGGCCGGCACAGGCAAAGCGTGTTTTTCAGGTTATTTGAAGAACTGACTGGGCGTGGTGCCGAACTGGCGCTTGAACATGCTGGCGAAGGCGCTCGGGCTGTCATACCCCAGCGTCCCCGCCACATCGATGATCCGCTCGCCCAGGGCAATCCGCTCCAGCGCCTGCATCAGCCGTGCCTGCTGGCGCCACTGGCCAAAGGTCATGCCGGTTTCCTTGCGGAACAGCCGCTGGATGGTCTTTTCGTCCACCCCCAGCTGCAGGCCCCAGTCGGCCACGGTGGCGTTGTCGTCAGGCCGCTCGTGCAGCGCCGAGCAGATCGCCTGCAGGCGCTTGTCGCTGGGCTGCGACAGCTTCAGCGGCAAGGTTGGCAGCACGCAGATTTCGTCGAGGATCAAGCGCATCACCCGGGCTTCACGCGAGTCTTCGGCAAACGGCGCGGTAAAGCCCACTGAGGCCTTGATCAACTCACTGAGCAACGGCGAGATGCTGATGGCCTTGCTCTGCAGGGGCAGGCCCGCCGCTGCATCGGTGCGCACAAACACACTGCGCATCTTCACTTCACCCACGCAGCGGATCGCATGCACCTGGCCGCAGGGCATCCAGATGCCACGGCTGGGCGGCACGGTCCAGCGTTCGTTCGCGGACTCGACGATCATCAGGCCTTTGATGGCATAGATCAGCTGATGCTTGGCATGGCGGTGGGGTTCGATAAACCAGTCGGTCGGGTAGTCCGTCGCGCGGCTACCCACCTCCCAGCTCCATTCATCCACTTCCACCAGCAATTCATGCTGCGGCTTTAGCATGTTGACCTCGTGTGCAGGCAGCCTGGCAGGCCCACTTTAACAGCAGCGGCTGGGGCGAGCTTGGCCGCGGGTTGCCGGCAACAGCGCGGTGGCCAGCCCCAGCAGCGGCAAGAAGGCGATGGCCTGGTACACCCACTCGATGCCATACCGGTCGGCCAGCTCGCCCAGCCCGGCTGCACCAATGCCGCTGATGCCGAACATCAGCCCGAACATCACCCCCGAGACCATGCCGACCCGGCCCGGCACCGCCTCTTGGGCATATACCACCAGCGCGGCGAAAGCCGAGGACATTACCAGGCCAATGGCCACGGCAAGTACTGCCGTCCAGGCCAGGTTGGCGTGGGGCAGGGCAAGGGCGAAGGGCGCTACACCAAGGAACGAGACCCAGATCACCGCCTTGCGCCCGATACGGTCACCCACCGGGCCACCGGCGAAGGTGCCCAGCGCCACGGCCGCGAGGAACACGAACAGGTACAACTGGCTGTGCTGCACGCTCAGGCCAAAGTGCTCGATCAGGTAGAAGGTAAAGTAATTGCTGAACGAGGCGATGTAGACGAACTTGGCGAACATCAGCACGGCAATGACCGCCACCGCGCGCCACATGGCGCCGCCCGACAGCCCGGGGGCTTGCTGGCCGGCGAAGGACTTGAGCCGGGCTTGGCCATGGCGCACGCTCCAGCCGGTGACCCGCAACAGCACCAATACGGCCAGCGCGGCCGCCAGCATGAACCAGGCAATGGCCGGCTGGCCGTGGGGTATGACGATGGCGGCGGTCAACAGCGGGCCGAGCGCCGAGCCGGTGTTGCCGCCGACCTGGAAGGTTGATTGTGCGGTGCCAAAGCGCCCGCCGGAGGCCATCCGGGCTACCCGCGAGGCTTCGGGGTGGAAGGTTGCCGAACCCACGCCGACCACGGCGGCGGCCACCAGCAGCATTTCATAGCTGCTGGCGAAGGCGAGCAGGGCGATGCCCACCAGGGTCACCAGCATGCCGGCTGGCAGCAGGTAGGGTTGCGGGTGCTTGTCGGTGTACAGGCCGACCCAGGGTTGCAGCAGGGACGCGGTAACCTGGTAGACCAGGGCTATCCAGCCGATCTGGGCAAAGCTCAGGGCGAAATCGCTCTTGAGCATCGGGTAGATCGACGGCAGCACGGCCTGGATCAGGTCGTTGAGCAGGTGTGCGAACGCGGCGGCGCCGACGATGCGGACCAGGAAACCCTGGGGTTGTTCGGCAGGCGGCGTGGCAACCAGTGAGGCAGCGGGGGTCGTCATGGGCGATCTTCTTCTGGCAAAAGGGAGCAAGGCATTGCCGAACGAGGGTAGCCAGTGCCCGGTATGCCTGTCTCACGCCAAACAGGCAGCCACTGTCGCGTTTCGGGCATTCATGCCCGGTGGGCAGTATTGCCGCCCCGGTGGCCGAAACCCTGCTATGCCTAAACAGGGAGCATTCGTTCCGGCCGAGGCCTGGCGCAGTAGGAGCAGTCCTGTACCCAGGCGTTCACTCCCGGCCCCGGCACCCCGCGGGTGGGCGCTGCTAACAGGTGCCGAGCGCAACTGGGAGGTGCCTCATGTTGTTCATCATTCACTGGACCATCACCCCGGAAAACCGCAACGCTGTGCTGGCGCGCTTCGCCAAGACCGGCGGCGCGCCCCCTGCAGACGTGAAACTCCACGGCCGCTGGTACGCTGTGGGGCAGTTGCTGGGCTTTGCCGTGGCCGAAAGCGACCGGCTGGACCCGGTGCTGCAATGGAGCCTGGAATGGAGTGACCTGATGCACATGCACGTTTACCCGGCAATGGTCGACGAACAGGCCGCGCCGCTGTTGCTTGCGGCGCTCAATAACAAAGCCGCCTGATTCGAAGGGGACGAAGGGGCCGGTCAATGCCCGGCCCCTTTTCGCATCATTGCCCGTGCCGGGCCATCCAGCGCAGTAGCGCGGCAATCGGTACGCTGCGGTGAGCCTCGTGCCGGTAGGGTTTGCCCTCGGCGGTAAACCGTTCGCGATAGCGGCTCAGGACCAGGCTACGGCCATCGGCAGAAACCCGAGCTTCCAGTTCGTGCAGCAACAGCGGTTGCCGGGCGGCGCCTTCCAGGCGCCTGAACAGCAGCACGGCAGTTTGGGCATCATTGGTCACGGGCGCCCCCTTCACAATCTACTTGCCAGGCACCAGGCTTGCCGGCCTTGCCTTCTGCCACCCGGTTGCTGCGCCGCTGTGCGGTGTAGTCACGCCGCGCCACGTACTCATCGGGCCAGGTGCGCAGCAAGTCGGTCAGTGGCAGTGCTTCGGCCCGGCCGTCCACGAAGCCTCCGGCCGTGGCTACGTTGCCCAGGGTTTCGACGGTATCGCTGTTGCCTCCAAACGGGTCCAGCGCCAGGCCCAGAACCGTGCCGGTGGCATCGCGCAGGTTGTGGCTACCCAGCAACGGCAGTTCGACGATGGGGCCGTCGGCCATGTTCCATACCCCGAAGGTCTGGCCGAAGTCCGACCGGTGTTGGCTCAGCCCCATTTTTCCGGACACATCGACCAGCCCTGCCACGCCCAGGGTGGTATTGAAGATGAAGCGCGTCAGGCTGGTCGCCGCTCGTTCGCCGTTGCCTTGCAGCAGGTCATTGACGAACACCTTGGGCTCACCGAAGTTGCTGGCAAAGTTGTGTACCCCTTGTTGGGCAAAGTCCGGCAGCTTGGTATAGCCACGGGCGACCGGTATCAGCAGGTAGTCGTCGACCGTGCGGTTGAAGGCGAATACCGCGCGGTTGGCGGGCTCCGCCGGGTCACTGACTTGATAGGCGGTGTTACCGCAGGCAGCAGAGGCTGGGGCGCGTTGGCTGCAACCTCCTGCCGCGAGCAGTGACAGTACCAGTGCGGCAGAGCGCACTGAACGGGAGGCGGACGATGAACGGGACATAGGCACATTCCAGGGAAGAACTGGCGGCGATGCTGCGCAGTTTTGTTTGCCTGGGAATGTCTGGATTGTCTCGGCGCCGACACTTTGTTACTGGTTTGAAATATATGACGACCGCCAGGGGATGGCCTTAAAGTACAGCTTGATTACCTTGGTTGCGGTGTTTTTTTGTGAGCCATTTGCTGATAGTCGACGATGATGTCGAGGTACTCGACCTGCTGCAGAAGTTTCTCCGCCAGCATGGTTACGAAGTAGAGGTGGCCAGTGATGGCAAAGCGCTTTGGCAGGCCCTTGCGCGGCGAGTGCCAGATTTGGTCATACTTGATGTGATGTTGCCCGGCGACAATGGTTTGGTGTTGTGCCAGCGGCTATTGGCCGAGCACAAGGTGGCGGTGATCATGCTCACCGCCATGGCCGAGTTGAGTGACCGGGTGGTGGGCCTGGAGCTGGGGGCGGACGACTACCTGACCAAACCGTTTGCTGCCCGTGAACTGCTGGCACGGGTGAGGGCTGTGCTGCGCAGGGCCGGTGAAACGGCGGGCGGCGCGGTGGGCCATACCTGTGCGGCCCTGGAGTTTGCCGGCTGGCAGCTGGATGTGGTGCGGCGCGAACTGCGCTCGCCGGACAATGTCATGATCCCCTTGTCCAACGGTGAGTTCGAATTGTTGCTGGTGTTTGCCGAACACCCGCGGCGGGTGCTCAGCCGCCAGCAATTGCTGGACTTGGCCCGTGGCGACGGCTACGACGCTTATGATCGAAGCATTGACGTACAGGTTAGCCGGCTGCGCCGCAAGCTGGAAACCGACAATCACAGCGAACCCCTGATCCGTACCCTGCGCAACGCCGGTTACCTGTTTACACCCACGGTTGAGAAGCGATGAACCTGCTCGCCTGGGTGCACCGGGCCCTGCCGCAGCCAAAAATCACCATTGCCCGCTGGATCGCGCTGACCACCCTGACCGCGATGCTTTTTCTGATGCTGCTAAAAGTGCTGTTCAGCCTGCTGCTGAGCGTCTGGGCGCAGCCACCCCTGCTCGAAAGCGGGCTGATCGAGAGGGTAGCCGCGATTACCCGCATCCTGGATGCCGCACCCATGGCGCAGCGGGCCAACATCGCCAGCGCGGCAGGTGACGGCTCATACACCGTGCAATGGTTGCGGCGCCATGACGAAGCGGGCGTACCCGTGTTGGTCGATGCCGAGTACCGCAAGGGCACGCCTGTCCTGCGCGCACTGCTCAAGCGCCCGGATGCCAGGATCCAGGCTTTCCAACCTTCCGACATGCCCGAATACGCCCCTGAACGTGGCTATGCCCTGATGATCGAGCTGGCAGACAAAACCTGGGTGCTGTTCCGCGCCACCAACCGCAGTTGGGGCCTGGATGAATTGCCGCGCAACCTGATCTTCATCGGTTTGATGCTGGTTTCCAGCCTTGCTGTCGCGCTATTGGCTACCCGCTTCCTGGCCAAGCCGCTGGAGCGTTTTGCCGAGGGTGCGCGGCGGTTTGGCAAGGACTTCAACGCCCCGCCCATTCCGGTGGTCGGCCCGCACGACCTGCGCCAGGCCATTCTCGCGTTCAACGCCACCCAGGCCCAGCTCAAGCATTTTATCAACGACCGCACCCAGATGCTGGCGGCAATTTCCCACGACCTGCGCGCACCGCTCACGCGTATGCGCTTGCGCGCCGAGTTCATCGACGATGCTCAGCTACAGGCCAAGTTGTTCAAGGATGTCGACGAGATGCAGGCCATGGTCGACGCTGCGTTGGGGTTTTTCCGTGACGATGCACGGCTTGAACAAACTACCGTGTTCGACCTGGGCGAGTTGCTGCTGACTGTGGTGGACGACTTCAAGGATGCGGGGGTCGAGGTTGGCCTGAGCGGGCCGCACCACTGTGTGTATACCGGCCGGCCAGTGGGTATCAGGCGGGTGCTGGTCAACTTGATCGACAATGCCGCGAAATATGGCCGTGAGCCGACGGTGGTGTTGGCGGTAACCGCCAGGCAGATCGAGATAACCGTACAGGACCGTGGGCCGGGCATCTTGCCAGAACTGCTTGAGCAGGTATTTGCGCCGTTTTACCGTATTGAAGGCTCACGCAACCGCAATACCGGTGGCGTCGGGTTGGGCCTGCCGGCAGCACGGGCCATCGTGCTGGAGCAGGGCGGCAGCTTGACCCTGGGCAACCGCCCGGGTGGCGGGTTGCAAGCCAGGGTTACGCTGCCGTTGGGTTGATCAGAGCCCCAGCTCGCTGAGCCCGGGGTGATCATCCGGGCGGCGCCCCAGCGGCCAGCGGAACTTGCGCTCGGCTTCGCTGATGGGGTGTTCGTTGATGCTCGAATGACGGTTCTGCATCAGCCCGTCATCGGCAAATTCCCAGTTCTCGTTGCCATAGGCGCGGTACCACTGGCCGCTGTCGTCGTGGTACTCGTAGGCATAGCGCACGGCAATGCGGTTGCCGGTGAAGGCCCACAGTTCCTTGATCAGGCGGTACTCAAGCTCATGGTTCCATTTGCGTGTGAGGAACGCTTCGACCTCGGCACGGCCACGGGGGAATTCGACGCGGTTACGCCAGACAGTGTCGGGGGTGTAGGCGAGCGCGACTTTGGCCGGGTCGCGGCCGTTCCAGCCATCCTCGGCCAGGCGAACCTTTTCGATGGCGCTTTCGCGGGTGAAAGGGGGAAGCGGAGGGCGGGGCATCGGGGTACTCCCAAGGAGATGAGGGGTACGAAGGAGCGTAGTACTTCAACACCACGAGGAGAATGCCCGGCCCGGGGACTTCATAATTTCGCGCGGTGCAATGCTGAAAACGGCGTATCGGCATCGTTCCTCCCTGGAGTCATCGCATTGGCGGGATCTGCGCAGCTTGGCTAGGGTCTGTGAGTTGACCCTTGAGGCATCGAGCATGAACAGGACGTCATTTGCAGCAATCGGGCTGCTGGTTGTGAGTCTGGCTGCAAACGCCGAGGATGGCGAGCGTGAAGGGGACTACTGGTACGTGCAGACCAGCGCCTACACCAAGCACTGGACACACGATCCGGAGCACAACAACCACCAGGAACTGGTCGGCATCGAGCGCGTCTACACCGACGGCATGTTGTGGGGCGCGGCAACCTTCAAGAACTCGTTCTACCAACGTTCGTACTATGCCTACCTGGGCAAGGTCTGGGAGCACGAGCGTTATCCCGTTTACGTGAAGTTGAGTGCGGGGCTGATCGAGGGCTACAAGGGTGACTACGATGACAAGATTCCGCTCAACCATCTGGGCGTGGCGCCGGTGATCATCCCATCGCTTGGCGCGCACTGGGGGCCGCTTGGGGTAGAGTTCGTGGTGCTTGGGGGCGCGGCGGGGATGGTCAACGTGGGGGTGCGGTTCTGAGATTTGCGCTGATGGCTACATCGCCGGCATGTGCGATCCCTGTGGGAGCGGGCGTGCCCACAGGGATGCACGTGGCCAGTGCTTCAGTCCCACTCAGGCGCCAGGCCGTCCGGGCTGACTTCGCGGCCATTGCGCTCAAGGCCGGCGATGCGTGCCATGTCGTCGGCGTCCAGCTTCAGGTCACGGGCAAGCAGGTTGCTGGCCAGGTTTTCGCGCTTGGTCGACGACGGGATCACCGCGTAGCCAAGCTGCAGGGCCCAGGCCAGGGCCACCTGGGCGACGGTGGCCTTGTGCTTGGCAGCGATCTCGGCCAGTAGCGGGTCTTTCAGCACCTTGCCGTAGGCCAGGGTCATGTACGAGGTAACGGTGATGCCTTGTTCCTTGAGGAAGGCGGCCAGCTTGCTGTTCTGCAGGTACGGGCTGAGTTCGATCTGGTTGGTGGCGATTTCGCCTTTGCCGACCACTTCGATGGCCTGGCGGGTCAGCTCGATGTTGAAGTTGGACACACCGATCTGGCGGCTAAGGCCCAGCTTCTTGGCTTCGGCCAGGGCGGTCATGTATTCACGCAGTTCAACGCCATTGCCCGGGGCTGGCCAGTGGATCAGCAGCAGGTCGACGTAGTCGGTGCGCAGTTTCTTCAGGCTTTCGCGCAGGCTGGGGACCAGCTTGTCGGCGGCGTAGTTGTCGACCCAGATCTTGGTGGTGATGAACAGCTCGCTGCGAGGTACGCCGCTTTCGGCGATGGCCTGGCCAACTTCAGCTTCGTTGTTGTAGATCTGCGCGGTGTCGATGACCCGGTAGCCCAGCGCCAGGGCCGACTTGACCGAATCGATGACGGCCTGGCCGGTGAGGCGGAAGGTACCGAGGCCGAAGGATGGAATGCTCATGGATCTGCTCCTGGTGAGTGAGGGGGACCGATCTGAGCCTAGTCGCTCGGGTTCGATCGCTCTTCGTGTGGGGAGCAGTGTGCGGGTTTGCGGGGGATTGATTAAGGTGGGGTAGGGCCAAGGTCATTTGCTTCACAGTCAAGAATTGGCGAGTGTGTTGTGTCTGTGTTGATTTAATATCGTTTTTGTCCTGTGCCGGCCTCTGCGCGGGTAACCCCGCTATGAGGCCGATACAGGAAAACGAAACGGCCCGCCATATAGGCGGGCCGTCTGGTATTGCAGGCAACGGTCAGCGGCGGCGGAACAGCGGCAGCGGCTCGTCGGTTGCGGCCTGGTAGGTGACCGAGAAGTCCTTCAGGCTTTGCAGCGCGTCTTCCGGGTCCTTGTCGGCACGGATGGCGAACGCATCGAAACCGCAACGGGCCATGAAGAACAGCTGGTCGCGCAGCACGTCACCAATGGCACGCAGCTCGCCCTTGAAGCCGTAGCGGTCACGCAGCAGGCGCGCATTGGAGTAGCTGCGCCCGTCAGTGAAGGCCGGGAAGTTCAGGGCGATGACCTGGAAGTGCTGCACGTCTTCGCCGATTTCTTCCGCTTCCTGGTCGCTGTCCAGCCACACGCCCAGGCCGCCATCGCGGGCCTTGAGCACATGGGCGTGGTCGCGCCACATCTGCAGCGGGACGATGTAGTCGTCGCAGTTGGTCAGCTCGTCGAACGAAAAGTCCTTGGGCAGCAGGTGCCAGGTTTCGTCGACGATCTGGTTGTTCTTAATGATTCGCTGCATAGACGCGTTCCTTGAAGGGGTCGATACCGATACGCTGGTAGGTGTCGATGAAACGCTCTTCCTCGGTACGTTGCTCGACGTACACGGCGATCAGCTTCTCGATCACATCGGCCATGTCATCCTGGGCAAAGGACGGGCCGAGGATCTTGCCCAGGCTTGCGCCGCGCGCGGCGTTGCCGCCCAGCGACACCTGGTAGAACTCCTCGCCCTTCTTGTCCACGCCGAGAATGCCGATGTGGCCCACGTGGTGGTGGCCGCAGGCGTTCATGCAGCCGGAGATGTTCAGGTCGATTTCGCCGATGTCGAACAGGTAGTCCAGGTCGTCGAAGCGGCGCTGGATGGATTCGGCAATCGGGATCGACTTGGCGTTGGCCAGCGAGCAGTAGTCACCACCCGGGCAGCAGATGATGTCGGTCAGCAGGCCGATGTTCGGGGTGGCAAAGCCGCCTTCGCGCAGTTCCAGCCACAGGGCGTGCAACTGGCGCTGCTCGACGTCGGCGAGGATGATGTTCTGCTCGTGCGAGGTGCGCAGGAAGCCGAAGCTGTAACGCTCGGCCAGGTCGGCCACGGCGTCCAGCTGCTTGTCGGTCAGGTCGCCCGGGGCAACGCCGGTGGGTTTCAGCGACAGGGTCACGGCCACGTAGCCAGGGCGCTTGTGGGCGCGGGTGTTACGCGAGCGCCAGCGGGCGAAGCCTGGGTACTCGGCGTCCTGGGCGGCGTAGTCGACATTGTCGAGGGCCAGGTACTCCGGGTCGACGAAGTGGCGCGAGACACGCTGCACTTCGGCCTCGGTCAGGGTGGTGCTGCCGCCACGCAGGTGGACCATTTCGGCCTCGACCTTTTCGGCGAACACTTCTGGGGTAAGGGCCTTGACCAGGATCTTGATCCGCGCCTTGTACTTGTTGTCACGGCGACCGTAACGGTTGTACACGCGCAGGATGGCATCCAGGTAGCTGATCAGGTCCTGCCACGGCAGGAACTCGTTGATGAACGAGCCGACCACCGGGGTACGGCCCAGGCCGCCACCAACCAGCACACGGAAGCCCAGCTCGCCAGCGTCGTTGCGCACTGGCTCCAGGCCGATATCGTGCACTTCGATGGCGGCGCGGTCTTCCTGCGAGCCGTTGATGGCAATCTTGAACTTGCGCGGCAGGTAGGCGAATTCCGGGTGGAAGGTGGTCCACTGGCGGACGATCTCGCACCACGGGCGCGGGTCGATGATCTCGTCTGCGGCCACACCGGCGAACTGGTCGGTGGTGGTGTTGCGCAGGCAGTTGCCGCTGGTCTGGATCGCGTGCATCTGCACGCTGGCCAGCTCGGCGAGGATGTCTGGGATGTCTTCCAGTGCCGGCCAGTTGTACTGCACGTTCTGGCGGGTGGAAATGTGGGCGTAGCCCTTGTCGTAGTCGCGAGCGATCTTGGCCAGGGTGCGGACCTGGTTGGCGTTCAGCTGGCCGTACGGCACGGCGACACGCAGCATCGGCGCGAAACGTTGGATGTATAGGCCGTTCTGCAGGCGCAGAGGGCGGAATTCTTCTTCGCTCAGCTCACCGGCCAGGTAGCGGCGGGTCTGATCACGGAACTGCTTGACGCGGTCCTCGATGATCCGCTGATCGTACTCGTCGTATACGTACATAAAAGTCCTGTCTCAGGCATGCAGCTATTCGCGCGCACGGCCGCGCACTCCGGTACGGAGCGGGGGAACGATAGCAGGTTGCGTTTATGCGCTAAAGTGATGTTTTTGCATATGAAAAGAACCAAATGGACTATGTGAGACTGACTGCCATTTATGCGCTGGGTACGGCCTGGCGGTTATAATCCGCCGTTTGCTTTGCAGAGATGTCAGCCCATGTTCAAGGCGTTGTGCCAAAGCTTGTGTCTTGCCTTGCCGCTGGCGGCAAGCGCGCAGCCGGCTTCGGTGGTGTTCCTCAATCCGGGGCTGTCCAACGAGACGTTCTGGACCAGCTATACCCGCTTCATGCAGGCCGCCGCGGACGAGCTGGGCATGACCTTGCGGGTGGAATACAGCGAGCGCCGTGCCGACCTGGCCCTGGCCCGCGCCAGGGCGATCCTGAGCGCGGCGCAGCGGCCGGATTACCTGGTGCTGGTCAACGAACAGTATGTGGCCCCGGAAATCATGCGCCTGACGCGTGGCACCGGGGTCAAGCTGTTGCTGGTCAACAATGGCCTGACCGCCAGCCAGGTTCGCAGTATCGAGGCGCAGCCCGACAAGTATGCCGAGCCGCTGGGCACCTTGACGACGAATGACGAGCAGGCAGGCTTCCAGATGCTGCACCAGATGGTCGCGCAATTGCCCCGCGACAGCGGGCCGGTGGACTTGGTGGCGTTTGCCGGGGTCAAGACCACGCCAGCCTCGCAGCTGCGTGAGAAAGGCATGCGCCAAGCCCTGGCTGACTTCCCTCAGGTGCGCCTGCGCCAAGTGGTGTACGGTGGCTGGAACCGCCGGCGCGCCTATGAGCAGGCGCAGCAGCTGCTGGAGCGCTACCCGGCCACCCGGCTGGTGTGGTCGGCCAATGACGAGATGGCCTTTGGTGCCATGCAGGCGTTCGAGGAGGCCGGGCGCAAGCCGGGGCGCGATGTGGTGTTCAGCGCTGTGAACAGCTCGCCCGAAGCCTTGCGCGCGCGTATTGACGGCCGCCTGGGCGTGCTGATGGGTGGGCACTTCGCCCTTGGCGGTTGGGCCATGGTCATGCTGCACGATGACGCCCAAGGGCTGGCGCTGAACCGCGATGGTTTGCGCGAGCACAGCTTGCCGATGCTGCAGTCGATCGACCAAGCCAAGGCCCGACGTTGGCTGAAACTGCTGGAACAGGCCGACTATGGTGTCGATTTTCAGCGTTACAGCGCCCAAGGGCGGCCGCCCGGCTACCAGTACCCGTTTCTGACGTCGCCGGTCGAATATTGAAAGACCCTGCTTGAGAGAAGGGCTTTGCTCGTCTTAACTGCTGGTGGTGAAGTGCATTCCCATAACCACTACAAGAGGCAATGCAATGGGAAACTCAACCAAGGTCCGCAAAGCTGACAGCAGTGTCGATGCCTGGGCGATTCTGTGCCTGATCGTTCTGGTTGTAGTGACCGCTGTGTATTGGGTCAGCCACCAGTGACTTGAAACTCAAGACCGTGATGCAGCCAGAGCGCCTGCGGGAGGGAATCCTGCAGGCGCTTTTGTTTTGCCTGTGCTGGCCTCTTCGCGGGCAAGCCCCCACCAACAAGGGTTCTGTGTAGGAGCGGGCTTGCCCGCGAAAGGGCCGGTACAGGCTAGCGGGTAAGGTGCAGGGCCAGCTGCACCAGGCCGATCAGTACGGCTATGAACACCAGGGTGAACAACGTCCCCAGCGCAATGAAGTGGCTGGCCTTGCCGTGGGTAAAGTCGCGGGCGCGGTTCTTGCCACTTTGCACGCCAAAGGCGGCGGCGAGGATGCTGTGCAGCATCTGCCAGAAGGTCGGGGGTTTGCCCTGGCTGGAATCGTCCATGGTGGCTCCTGAAATAATCAGAGGCAATCAGGGACAGTGTAGGCAATGGTTGTGAGGTTGCCTGTGCCGGCCTCTTCGCGGCGCCGAACCGCCGCGAAGAAGCCGACGCGGTTTTAGCTGTCGTAACCCAGGTTAGGCGCCAACCAGCGCTCACTCACGCTGATGTCCTGGCCTTTGCGCGCGCTGTAACGCTCTACCTGGTCCTTGTCGACCTTGCCCACGGCAAAGTACTGCGCCTGCGGGTGGGCGAAGTACCAGCCGCTGACTGCCGCCGCCGGGAACATCGCGAAGTGGTCGGTGAGGAACACGCCGCTTGGCCCGGTCTCGCCGATGGCCGTGCCATCAAGCAGGCGGAACAGGGTTTCCTTCTCGGTGTGGTCGGGGCAGGCCGGGTAGCCCGGGGCCGGGCGGATGCCGCGGTACTGCTCCTTGATCAGCGCCTCGTTGTCCAGGTGCTCGTCGCGGGCGTAACCCCAGTGCTCTTTACGCACCTGCTCGTGCAGCCATTCGGCACAGGCTTCGGCCAGGCGGTCGGCCAGGGCCTTGACCATGATCGAGCTGTAGTCGTCGCCCTTGTCCTGGTAGGCCTTGGCCACTTCCTCGGCACCGATACCGGCGGTGGTGATGAAACCACCCACATAGTCGGTGACGCCGCTGGCTTTTGGCGCGACGAAGTCGGCCAGCGACCAGTTGGGCTTGCCGTCTGGCTTGATGGTCTGCTGGCGCAGGTGGTGCAGGGTAGCCAGCGCCTGGCCGTCGTCGCCGTACACCTCGATATCGTCATCGGCCACCTGGTTGGCCGGCCAGAAGCCGAACACCGCGCGGGCGCTGATCAGTTTCTCGTCGATCAGCTTGTCGAGCATCTCGCGGGCGTCCTTGTACAGCGCCGTGGCTGCCTCACCGACCACTTCGTCGGTGAGGATGCGCGGGAACTTGCCGGCCAGGTCCCAGGAGATGAAGAACGGGGTCCAGTCGATGTACTCGGCCAGGGTGCGCAGATCGATGTCTTCCAGCACCTTGACGCCGGTGAAGGAGGGCACCGCTGGCTGGTAGCCGGCCCAGTCGTATTGCGGCTTGGCAGCGATGGCCTGGGCGTAGCTCAGGCGCTCGGTGCGGGCGCTGCGGTTGGCGGTGCGCTCGCGCACTTCCACGTATTCCTGGCGGGTCTTCTCGACGAAGCCCGGCTTGAGTTCCTTGGACAGCAGCTGGGTGGCCACGCCCACCGCACGCGAGGCGTCGGTGACATAGACCACGGCGTCGTTGCTGTACTTCGGCTCGATCTTCACCGCAGTGTGAGCCTTGGACGTGGTGGCGCCGCCAATCATCAGCGGTAGCTGGAAGCCCTGGCGCTGCATTTCGCGGGCAACGTGGACCATTTCGTCCAGCGACGGCGTAATCAGCCCGGACAGGCCGATGATGTCGCACTTCTGCTCGCGGGCGGTTTGCAGGATCTTCTCGGCCGGTACCATCACGCCAAGGTCGACGATGTCGTAGCCGTTACAGCCCAGCACCACGCCGACGATGTTCTTGCCGATGTCGTGTACGTCGCCTTTTACCGTGGCCATCAGGATCTTGCCCTTGGCTTCCGGCTTGTCGCCTTTCTCTGCTTCGATGAACGGGATCAGGTGGGCCACCGCCTGCTTCATCACGCGGGCTGACTTGACCACCTGGGGCAGGAACATCTTGCCCGCGCCGAACAGGTCACCGACCACGTTCATGCCGTTCATCAGCGGGCCTTCGATCACCTCGATCGGGCGGGCGCACTGCTGGCGGCATTCTTCAGTGTCTTCGACGATGAACGCGGTGATGCCTTTGACCAGCGCATGCTCCAGGCGTTTTTCCACCGGCAGCGAGCGCCACTCTTCGTTTTCCACTTCCTTGGTGGCGCCGCCGCCGCGGTAGTCGTCGGCGATTGCCAGCAGGGCGTCGGTGCCGTGCGGGGTGCGGTTGAGCACCACGTCCTCGACCTTCTCGCGCAGTGCCGCCGGGATCTCGTCGTAGATCTCCAGTTGGCCGGCGTTGACGATACCCATGGTCAGGCCGTTCTGGATCGCGTGGTACAGGAACACCGAGTGGATCGCCTCGCGTACCGGGTTGTTGCCGCGGAACGAGAACGACACGTTGGACACACCGCCTGAACTCAGGGCGTGGGGCAGGTGGTCACGGATGTAGGCACAGGCCTCGATGAAATCGACGGCGTAGTTGTTGTGCTCCTCGATACCGGTGGCGACGGCGAAGATGTTCGGGTCGAAGATGATGTCTTCCGGCGGGAAGCCCACTTCGTTGACCAGGATGTCGTAGCTGCGCTGGCAGATTTCCTTCTTGCGCGCGGCGGTGTCGGCCTGGCCGACCTCGTCGAAGGCCATTACCACCACGGCGGCGCCATAGCGCTTGCACAGGCGGGCGTGGTGCTTGAACTGCTCGACGCCTTCCTTCATGGAAATGGAGTTGACGATGCCCTTGCCCTGGATGCACTTCAGGCCGGCTTCGATCACTTCCCATTTGGACGAGTCGATCATGATCGGCACGCGCGAGATGTCTGGCTCACCGGCAATCAGGTTGAGGAAACGGACCATGGCAGCCTGGGAATCGAGCATCCCTTCGTCCATGTTGATGTCGATCACCTGGGCGCCGGCCTCGACCTGCTGCAGGGCGACTTCCAGGGCTTCGGTGTAGTTCTCTTCACGGATCAGCCGGGCGAACTTGGCGGAACCTGTGATGTTGGTACGCTCGCCGACGTTGACGAACAGCGACTGGCGGTCGATGGTGAACGGTTCCAGGCCCGACAGGCGGCAAGCCTTGGCGATTTCCGGGATTTCGCGCGGCTTGTACTTGGCCACGGCTTCGGCGATGGCCTGGATGTGGCCCGGGGTGGTACCGCAGCAACCGCCGATGATGTTGAGGAAGCCGCTGGCGGCAAACTCTTCGACCACCACGGCCATCTCGGCCGGGGTTTCGTCGTACTCACCAAAGGCGTTCGGCAGGCCGGCGTTGGGGTGGGCGGACACGTGGGTGTCGGCCTTGGTCGCCAGCTCTTCCAGGTACGGGCGCAGGTCTTTGGCGCCGAGGGCGCAGTTCAGGCCCACGGAAATCGGCTTGGCGTGGCGCACCGAGTTCCAGAATGCCTCGGTGGTCTGGCCCGACAGGGTACGGCCGGAGGCGTCGGTGATGGTGCCGGAAATCATGATCGGCAGTTCGACGTTGTCGTCCTCGAACACCTGCTGCACGGCAAAGATCGCCGCCTTGGCGTTGAGGGTGTCGAAGATGGTCTCGATCAGGATGAGGTCGGCGCCGCCTTCGATCAGGCCGCGGGTGGCCTCGATGTAGTTCTCTACCAGTTCGTCGAAGGTGACGTTGCGGTAGCCAGGGTCGTTGACGTCCGGGGAAATCGAGCAGGTGCGGCTGGTAGGGCCGAGCACGCCGGCGACGAAGCGCGGCTTGTGTGGGGTTTCCAGGGTCTTGGCGTCGGCCACCTGGCGGGCGATGCGCGCGCCTTCGACGTTCAGCTCGTAGACCAGCGACTCCATGCCGTAGTCGGCCTGGGAAATCTGCGTGGCGTTGAAGGTGTTGGTTTCGAGAATATCGGCACCGGCATCCAGATAGGCCTTCTCGATGGCGGCGATCACGTCCGGGCGGCTGAGCAGCAACAGGTCGTTGTTACCCTTGACATCGCTTGGCCAATCGGCGAAACGCGTGCCACGATAGTCGTGTTCCTCCAGACGGTAGCTTTGGATCATAGTACCCATGCCGCCGTCGAGGATCAGGATGCGCTCTTTGAGTGCGTTCTGGAGTGCTTGGAGACGAGCGCTGCGGTCGGACATAGGAACTACCTGGTCGGGCAAATATCAGAAGGTGCGGAATCATAACAAAGCTGCGCGGTTTTTAGGTGCGTCGCCCATTTGCATGAAAACTGCTCATGTTGGGCGGGCGTCGGCAGCGCAGAGCACCCAAGGACGACCAGGCAACAAATCGTGATGGCTTTCAAGAACCAGGACTTTCCGCACATGGTGCATCGTATCCTTGCTGGCGCCCTCGCCCTGCTCATCAGCGGCGCGGTGTTCGGGCAAGCCCCCCAGTCGAGCCCGGCTATTTCCTACACCCGGGACATTCAACCGATCTTCACCGAGAAATGCGTGGCTTGCCACGCCTGCAACGACGCCGCCTGCCAGCTGAAGCTGGAAAGCCCCGAAGGCGCGGTGCGCGGGGCCAGCAAGGTCCCGGTGTACCAGGGCGAGCGGAGCAAGGCGGTGCCCACCACGCGGCTGTTCTACGATGCCCACAGCGAAGCCGAGTGGCGCAAGAAAGGCTTTTACTCGGTGCTCGACAACCAGGGCAGCCAGGCTGCGCTGATGGCGCGCATGCTGGAGCTGGGGCACAAGACCCCGCTCACGCCCAACGCCAAGCTGCCCGAGGAGATCGTGCTGGGCCTGAGCCGCAACAACATGTGCCCGTTACCCCATGAGTTCGACGCCTATGCTGGCGCCCACCCCAAGGAGGGCATGCCGCTGGCGGTGACCGGGTTGACCGACAAGGAATACGACACCATGCGCCGCTGGCTGGCAGCTGGCGCGCCGGTGGAGTACCAGCCGATCAAGCCAAGTGCGGCCGAAGCCAAGCAGATCGCCGACTGGGAAGAACTGCTCAACCGCCCGGGTTCCACCGAAGCACTGGTTGGCCGCTGGCTGTACGAGCACCTGTTCCTGGCGCATATCTACTTTGTCGGTGGCGAGCAGGGCCACTTCTTTCAGTGGGTGCGCTCGCGTACGCCAAGTGGCCAGCCGGTAGACATCATCGCCACGCGCCGGCCAAACGACCCGCCGGGGACCGACTTCTATTACCGGCTGATCCCGGTGCAGGGCGTGATTGTGCACAAGACGCACATCACCTACCCGATGGGGCCGCAGAAACTCAAGCGGGTGAAGCAGCTGTTCTACGCTGGCGACTGGCATGCCGCCGCGCTACCGGGCTATGGCCCGCGCCACCGGGCCAACCCGTTCGAAACCTTCGAGGCGATCCCGGCGGTGGCGCGCTACCAGTTCATGCTGGATAACGCCGAGTACTTCGTGCGCACCTTCATCCGTGGCCCGGTGTGCCGTGGGCAGATCGCCACCGACGTGATCCGTGACAACTTCTGGGCGCTGTTCCAGGAGCCGGCCCACGACCGCTACATCACCGATGCCCAGTACCGGGGCGAGGCCACGCCGCTGCTGGCGATGCCTGGCCAGATCGATGACGTGGGCAGTGTGCTGAGCCTGTGGCATGCCTACCGCGACAAGCGCAACGAGTACGAGAAACTGCGCCGCGAAGCCTATGCCGACATGCCGGCACCGGGCTGGGCCACCTTGTGGGCCGGTAACGACAACGCGTTGCTGAGCATCTTCCGCCACTTCGACAGCGCCTCGGTGACCAAGGGCCTGATCGGTGACGTACCGCTGACCGTGTGGCTGTTCGACTACCCGCTGTTCGAGCGCACCTACTACCAGCTGGCGGTCAATTTCGATGTGTACGGCAACGTCTCGCACCAGTTGCAGACGCGCCTGTACTTCGACCTGATCCGCAACGGCGCCGAGGTCAACTTCCTGCGCCTGATGCCGGCTGACCAGCGCAAGGCGATCCTCAGCGACTGGTACCAGAACAGTGGCAAGGTGAAGATGTGGATGGATTATGAAGACATCGACACCGATACCCCGAGTGGCATCCAGCTCGACCCGCGCAACGCCAAGCGCGACTTTGGCCTGAAGCTGCTGCAGCGCACCGGTAGCCTGAACGCTGCGCCAGACCCGATCAACCGCTGCCATGGCGCATTCTGCTCACGGCCGCAGATGAGCGAAGAGTTCCGCAATGCCGAGCAGTCGCTCAGCCGCCTGGTATCGCGCCCGGCTGCCGGGCTGAAGGTGATCAACCAGCTGCCCGAGGCGACCATGCTGCGCATCGAAGGGCAGGGCGGCCAACGCCAGGTGTACAGCCTGCTGCGCAACCGTGCGCACAGCAACGTGGCGTTCCTGCTGGGTGAGGCGTACCGCTACCAGCCGGGGCTGGATACCCTGACCTTGTACCCGGGTGTGCTCAGCAGTTACCCCAACTTCATCTTCAACATCCCGACCAAGGATGTGGCGGAGTTTGTCGAGGACATGGAGTATGCGAAGGATGATACGGCCAAGTTCGAACGCATCGTCATGCGCTGGGGCGTGCGCCGTAGTCACCCTGAGTTCTGGCGCTACTTCCATGACCTGAACAGCTTCATCAAGGAGACCGAGCCGGTCGAGGCGGGCGTGCTGGACATGAACCGCTACGAGAACCTCTGATCGGGTGGGCTGACCTTTCCGAGTACCCTGTGGTCGGAAACGGTGGTTGGTCCTGATCGATTGCAAGCGGGCTGCTTTGCAGCCCTTCGCGGGTGAAGCCGCTCCCACAGGTATTGCGCTGGTCTTGAGGCTTGCACTTTCCCTGCGGGAGCGGGTTCACCCGCGAACGAGCGCGCAGCGCTCGCCTCTGCACTCGATGCGGGCTTCAATGCACCGGCAACTGCAGGGTACTTCATGCTGTATTCGCTTCAGGCACTGCGGGCGTTCGCCGCCTGGGTGGTGGTCTGCCACCATTTCATGCAGATCTTCTTCGACTTCCACGCCACCGGCCCCATCGGCCAACTGCTCACCGACCGCGGCGCCGTAGGCGTCGACATCTTCTTCGTCATCAGCGGGCTGGTCATCTACCTGTCGACCCGCGACAAAGCCATCGAGCCCCGCCAGTTCCTGCTCAACCGGGCGCTGCGCATCGTGCCGGCCTACTGGTTCTACACGGCGCTGATGGCCGCGCTGCTGCTGGCCTTCAGCCAGTGGATGCCACATCAGCAATTCGCCTGGCATCACCTGCTGCTGTCGCTGCTGTTCATCCCGGCGGAAAACCCCGGTGGCTATGGCCTGTACCCGACCCTGAACGTGGGCTGGACGCTGAACTTTGAAATGTTCTTCTACCTGCTGTTTGGCCTGGCGTTCCTGGTGCGTCAGCGCCACCACTTGCTGCTGGTGACCGCCGCACTGCTGCTGGCCAGCGAAGTGCTGGGCCGGTTGGGTGTGCTGAGCCGCTTCTACAACAACGACATCATCTACGAGTTCCTGCTCGGCATCGGCCTGGGTGTGCTGCAGCGCCGTGGGCTGATCCGCCAGGGGCGGTGGCTGCCGCTAGTAGTGCTGGGGGTGGCAGGCCTGGCCATCTATCACCTGGATGCGTCGCAGCGCTTGCTGCACTGGGGGGTACCGAGCGCGATGATCGTGCTGGCCTTCGTTGCCCTGGAGCCGGTGTTCCAGGGCAACCGCCTGCTCAAGGCGCTGGGCGACTGTTCCTATTCGGTGTACCTGGTCCATGTGCTGGTGCTGTACGCCGGCTGGTTCGCCAGCCAGCGCCTGCAGTTGAACCCGTACCTGGTGTTCGCCCTATGTGTGCCGTCCATTGGACTAATGTCGTGGTTCAGCTACCAGTGGCTGGAGCGCGGCCTGTACCGGCGCATGCAGGCCTGGCTGGCGGCGCCACGGGGGCCGGCAGGGGAATATGCGCTTTCCCGAGTCAAATACTAGGACTTTGTTACAAGGCCGGGTTGGCGTACACTTGCCGCAAGTCTGTGAGGAACCTACATGAGCGCTATAACCATTACCGACGCCGCCCATGACTACCTGGCCGATCTGCTCTCCAAGCAGAATACGCCTGGCATCGGCATTCGCATTTTCATTACCCAGCCGGGCACCCAGTACGCCGAGACGTGCATTGCCTACTGCAAGCCGGGCGAAGAGAAGCCTGACGACACCGCCGTGGGTCTGAAAAGCTTCACCGCTTACCTGGACGCGGTCAGCGTGCCGTTCCTGGAAGACGCATTGGTCGACTACGCCACCGACCGCATGGGTGGCCAGTTGACCATCAAGGCACCCAACGCCAAGGTGCCGATGGTCAACGAAGACAGCCCGATCAACGAGCGCATCAACTATTACCTGCAGACCGAGATCAACCCCGGCCTGGCCAGCCACGGCGGCCAGGTCAGCCTGGTAGACGTGGTCGACGACGGCATCGCCGTGCTGCAGTTCGGTGGTGGCTGCCAAGGTTGTGGTCAGGCTGACGTGACCCTGAAGGAAGGCATCGAGCGCACCCTGCTCGAGCGTATTCCAGAGCTGAAGGGCGTGCGTGACGTGACCGACCACAGCCAGAAAGAGAACGCCTACTACTGATGTAGAGGCAGGCGCGGTCTGCCGCTCCCACAGCGACCGCGCAACCTGCAAGGTGTGCGTGCCTGTTAGCGCCCTCCTAGCAACAAAGTGTTACGGTTTCAACCCCTGCGACAACAGGCCGCAGCCCGTATTCAAAGGGCTGCAGGCCATCCCCGCCTTGGTCGGGTAGAACCCCTCAGGGTGTCATGCCAGAATGCCCCGGTTTTTCGACCGGTCCGTCCCGAGGGCCGGCACCTTCCCTGTAAAGGATGGTTTCATGAATGATCTATATACCCGGCGCGCTGTTGTCGCCGGGATGGGCGTTCTCGGGCTTGGCCTGCTGGCGGGCTGCAGCCCGGCCCGTGGGCTCGAGTTCAAGTACGGCAAGAACATGAGCAATGAAATCCTTGGGCGCAAGTTCAAGCTCAAGGACACCCAAGGCAATGAGCGCACCCTGTCGAGTTTCTACGGCAGCATGCCGATGATCTTCTTCGGCTTCACCCAGTGCCCGGCTGTGTGCCCGACCACGCTGGCGCGGGCGGCGCAAATTCGCAAGCTGCTGAAGGGCCGTGATCGCGACCTGTTCCAGGTGGTGCTCATCACCTTGGACCCGGAGCGTGACACCCCCGAAGTGCTTGATGCCTACGTCAAGGCCTTTGACCCGTCGTTCACCGCGCTGACCGGCACCCCCGAGGAAATCGCCGCGGTGGCCAAGGAATTCAAGGTGTTCTACGAGAAGGTGCCGGCCGGTGATACCTATACCGTCTCCCATTCGTCCACCAGCTACGTCTACGATACACGTGGCACCCTGCGCCTGAGCCTGGGCCATTCCCTGACCGCCAAGGAATGCGCCGAAGACCTCGTCACCCTGATGGAGATCTGCTGAATGTCGATGCAACCGATCAAACGCGGTTTGGCTGCCCTGGTACTGATGGGCCTGGCCTTGCCGGCCCTGGCCCAGACCACCGTGAGCGATGCCTGGGTGCGTGCCAGCGTGCCGCACCAGCAGTCTACCGGTGCCTTCATGACCCTGACCGCCAGCACTGACAGCAAGCTGGTGGGCGTGGCTTCGCCAGTGGCCAAGACCGTGCAGGTGCACGAGATGACCATGAACGGTGACGTGATGGGCATGCGTGAAGTCAAGGTGGTGGAGCTGCCCGCTGGCAAGGCGGTGACCCTGGACCCGAACAGCCTGCATGTGATGCTGATGGGCCTGAACAACCAGGTGAAAGAAGGCGAGAAAGTGCCGCTGACCCTGACCATTGAAGATGCCAAGGGTGCCAAGGAAACCGTGGACGTGCAGGCTGAAGTGCGTGCGCTGAACGCCGAGGCGGGCGGGCACGATCACATGCACATGAACCACTGATAGCTTGGTAACGGGCTGCTTTGCAGCCCTTCTCAATCAGCTGCGAAACTTGGGCAGCGGCCTGTCGAGGGTCAGCGAGGTCAAGGTCTTGCGGACCTGGGCTTCGTCGGCCTCGAGGGCCTTGAGACTTGCGCGGATCTTGCCGGCGGCGGGCACATCGCCCTGCCGGTCGATCCAGTCGGCAATCTCCTTGCAGGCACTGCTCAGGCAGGCCTGGCGCTGGTTCATCAGCGACAGGAGGGTGGTGAGCTCTCTTTCGGACATGGCAGGATCCTCCATTCAGCCCTGTCAGTGTAGCAGAGGGTTGGCGTTGCTCTGCTGCCTTTGCGGGGCGCGCCGGGGCAGCGGTAAATAGCTGCATCCAAGACGCCGCAACAAATCCTTACTTATAAACAACGTGTTTAATGTCGATGCCGTTACGATGTGTGCAGTATGCCATTCGGCGCTTGAAAGCGATGTACTGAAACGCTCTGTTTTGCAGGTTAGCGCTGTCGAGGTTATCCATCCTGAATAAACTTCCATGTAGGGGTGTTCCTAAGTCTCGGTGCGAGCGTCCTGAAGAGGGTAGTGCTGTTACAACTTGGATGTTGAGTGTGACCTTGGAAGAGCCTTAGGTTGTAGTTGCCCGAGCGATGCAAGGGTAATTCCAATAACCTGAAAGATGCGGCGTCTTGATGTATTGATCAAGGCAGGCCTGGTGCTTGAGGGCTCATGTTTCTATCGGCTGACGCGGCTCGGCTGGCTCTGGTGCAGCACATCATGTTCTACCTGATGCCGGCAAGTGAGCAGGACATTCTCAGGGAGCTGGTTTTCGAGCGGCTTGATGTGCCTGGGCGAGATATCACCGAGCACGAGTTGATCTAAGCCGCTGGCTGAGGAAAACATGAAGTATGCAAGCGCTGAATCTTAATTACGGAACGCGATCGCTGGCGTTTGGTTATGGATTTTCCAAATGTGGTGAATTTGCCTTCGAAGCCGCGTTTGCCGTGGCAATCGTGTCCCTCACCGATGCTGATCTGCTTCTGATCGGCATCGCCTATTTTTTTCGTTACTTGCCAAGTGTCGTGTTTTCGCCCTTGGGTGGCTGGTTGGCGGATAACGCCGACAAAAAGAAAACCCTGTTGGCAGTCGAGGCTGCCAAAGGCCTTTTGGCGCTTGCCTTCTTTGCCTTGTTCGGTCTGTTCACGCCGGTATTACCCATATTGGTTGGTCTTGCGATGGTCATGACGGCGCTCGAATGCCTCTATGTGCCGACATTTCGCGCGTACTTTCCGGACATCGTCGAAAGGGACCAGTTGGCCTCGGTCAACAGCGGTGTCCAGGTGATCGAGGATGCTGCCTCGATTATCGGCCCGCTGGTTTTTTCGGTCTGCGTGATAGTGCTTTCTCGCGAAGCAACGTTCTTTTTTTTTGCGACATGTCTGGTGCTGTCGGCCATCTCCATCGCCACCTTGGGGCCAGGTAGGCAAAGTGCCAGGCAGGCCTTCGATGGGCGTGCCATCGTCCGCGATGCGGCGCGTAGTGTAAGCCAGCTAAGGGCCAGCAATGCGCCGTTGTTTGCCGTTATTGGTTGCACCACGGTCTGCGCGATGTTTGCCACGTCAGTGATTCGCTTCATCCTTCCGGCTTCGGTGCTGGAGCATTTCGTATCTGAAGCAGCGGTGGGTTACGTATTTTCTTTGCTTGCAGCCGGCACAGTTCTGGGGGGCGTGCTCTACACGCGCTTCAATCCGCGCACAAGCGCACGGTTGGTGCTGCGTTACTGGCTGCTATACGGCGCATTGTTTTTGGCCGCAGCAGTCGCGCTGCAGTTCAACAGCTGGCTGTTTCTGTCGGTTTTGTTCCTGGTCGGCTTCATCGGTGCATTTGTCGATATCGCTATCGTGACCAACATCCAGTGCTTGTCCAATGAGCACGAAGTGGGCAGGAACTTTTCCCTTTACTACTTCACGGCCGTCATTGGTGATGCCGTTTCAGGGCTGGTTGCCAGTTTGGTGTTTGTGCTTGCGGGGCCGGCAACCTTCATCTGGATGACGTTGATGCTGTTTGTCGCGCCTGTGCGCTGGAACCTGAAAGGTAATGCCGATGACACCGACAATCGGATGTAGCGTGGCGCTCGATGTGGGCGTTTGGGACGGTGTGGTAACGCAGGGGCTATGTCGCATGCTTTGGGATACTAAACGGCAAGTGCGAGCGGTGTGCTTGCCGATAGGCCCCCGGTGACACCCCGTAAGCCTGCTTGAACTGCCGGCTCAAATGGCTCTGGTCGGCAAAACCCAGGTCGAACGCCACCTCTGAAGCCACCAGGCCGCTCTTCAGCATTTCCCGTGCGCGAGCCAGGCGCCGCTGCTTCAGCCAGGCATGCGGCGGCAGGCCGGTGGCCTGGCGGAACACCCGGGCAAAGTGGAACGGCGACAGGTTGACCGCCGCTGCCAGGGCTTCGAGCGAGGGCGGGTCGGCCAGCTGGCTTTCCAGCAGCTCGCGGGCCCGGGCCACGGCCAGCGGTTCGTGGCCTGGGGCCGAGGGTTCGGCGCATTGCCCATGCCGCTGCACCAGCGCCAGCACCGCCTGGCGCCAGGCGGTTTGTTGCTGCAGGGCGCTGGCGCCAGCTTCAGACAGCTGGTGCAGCTGGCTGAAGGCGATGGCCAGGGCGGGGTCGTGAATCACGCTGTCCTTGAAGCTGGGCATGCCGTGGCGGCCCAGTTCCAGCTCGTCGAGCAC
This sequence comes from Pseudomonas sp. TWI929, assembly GCF_039673335.1. Taxonomy (NCBI): domain Bacteria; kingdom Pseudomonadati; phylum Pseudomonadota; class Gammaproteobacteria; order Pseudomonadales; family Pseudomonadaceae; genus Pseudomonas; species Pseudomonas sp. TWI929. Next base: position 50,320 of record NZ_JBDJLK010000022.1, on the reverse strand, counting down.
GCCGGTGACGCGCTCGTGTTCGGGGTAGAAGCCGCGATAGCGCCAGCCTGCTTCGTGCGCCGTGGCGCCAGTGTGCAGCTCATCCGGGTTGATCAGCACCATGCTGCCGACCGGTGCCAGGTGCTCGCTGCCACGGTGCCAGAAGCGCTGGGCGCCGGACTCGATCACGGTGAACACATAGCCTTCGTGCACATGCGGGGCGAAGCGCTGCTGGAAGTAGCGCGCGTGCAGCATCTCGACGTCGCCCAGGGCCGGCGCCTGCCAGAGGTGTGTCTGCTCGCGCAGGGGGGGGCTCATGCCAGCCAGCTACGCAGGAAGAAGAAGATCAACATGCTCACCAGCATGCTCAGCAACACGCTGCGGGTCAACAGTACCAGGGCGATGGCCACCAGCGAACCCAGCAGATAGGGGTTGAGCAAGCTCAGGTTGAGCTGGTGGTCGGGCATGAAGATGATCGGGCCACAGATAGCGGTGAGCATGCCCGGCACGGCAAAACCCAGGAACTGCCGTGCGTTGGAGCTCAGGCGCAAGGGCAGGCGCGGTTCCAGGAACGCATAGCGGTTGAGGAACACGATGGCGCCCATTGCGAAAATCAGGATCCAGGTCATGGGCGGGCTCCGGCGAGTTTCTGGCAGACGAAACCGGCGCTCATGCCCAGCAGGCCTGCGGCCACCAGGGCGGTTTCCCAGTGCCAGTGGCTGAACAGTACCGAGCAGAACAGCGACACCGCTACGCACACCAGGGTGGCCAGGTTGCGCACCAGCGGTGCGATCAGGGCAACGAAAGTGGCGACGATGGAAAAGTCCAGGCCGAGTTGGTCCAGGTGCGGAATGTTCTGGCCCAGCAGGATGCCGGCCAGGGTGAACAGGTTCCAGGCAACGTAGAAGGTCAGGCCCACGCCCAGGGCATACCAGCGGTTGAACTGCTGTTGGTCATATTGGCTGGTCAGGGCAAAGAACTCGTCGGTCAGCAGGAAGCCCAGGCCCAGCCGCCAGCGTAGCGGCTGGCTGGACAGTACCGGGCGCATGGACAGGCCGTACAGCAGGTGCTGTGAGGTCAGCAGCAGGGTGGTCAGCAGGATCGACGCCAGGTTGGCGCCGCCCTTGAGCATGCCAATCGCTACCAGTTGCGCGGCACCGGCAAAGACAATGGCCGACAACCCTTGCCCCTCCCAGGCGCTGAGGTTGGCCTCGATGGCCATGGAACCGGCCAGCAGGCCCCAGGGCGCGACGGCCAGGGATAACGGGAGAATGGCGATGGCGCCGTGGAGGAAGGCTTGGCGGGCGATGTGGGGCATGATGGCTGCAATGCGTGTACGTGGTAGGCCAGCATGCCAGACGAACCAAGGGAAGGCTTGAACGATCTTGCTGGTTGACGCGGTTACTTGTGGGAGCAACTGTCTTGCTCAATTTCAAAAAGCTGGCGCGATCCCTGTGGGAGCGGCGGTGCGGCGGTGCGGCGGTGCGGCGGTCCGACGTGCCCGCGAACTCCGGCGCAGCCGGTGCCATGCACCGCGTTGGATTTTTCGCGGGCGCGCCCGCTCCCCCATGGAACAGCGTCTGGCAGACAGTCAAGGATGGCTGGTCAGGTGCTGCTGCGCCGTTACACAGCCGTTGATGTCCACGGCCTTTTGCAGCAGGCTCTGGCGGTGCTGCGGGGCGAGGTCGCCGAGCAGGCGGTAAACCTCGGCCTGGTAATCGCGCTGGCTCCCCCACAGCATGTCCAGGCCTTGCGGCCGGCTGCGGCTGCAGGCCAGGCGGGTGGCCGGTTGCGGGTAGTAGGGGGCGTATACGGTGGCCATGTTGGGTATGGCCTCCAGCGCACTGCGGTACTCGCTGCTGGCGTTGTAGGGCGGGCACCAAGCGGCGATGGCGGGTGCCGGTGCGGCAAAGCCCTGCTTGAGGCTGGCTTCGAGCAATGGGCAGGCGGCATCCGGGATTTGCGCGGCGGGCAGGTAGGTCATGTAGTAAAGCGCCAGGCGGTACTGCGCAACAGGGTGGCCCAGCTCTACGGACTTCTTCAGCAAGGCAACCGCTGTCGGCAAGGTGTGGGCCATGGCCTGGCCCTGGCGGCTGAGTTCCGGGTCGCCACCCACGGTCGTGCGCAATGTGCCGGCGCTGTCGTCCCGGCTGTCGGCCTGTTCGAGCAAAGGCAAGGCCTGGCGATAGAGCAGGTCGGCGTGAGGGTCGATGTGTACCTCCAGCGCGTGCGCGGCCAGCGGCATCAGGGCGAGCAACAGCGGGGGCAGGCGAAGCAGGCGGATCACTGGCAAACCCCGCGGTATGCCAGGTAAAGATGGACGGCTTCGATGTTCATGGCGGTCAAGCGTGCGCCTCGGGCAAATCAGAACGACGGCGTATTCTAGCCACCCAAAGGGGCTGGCCGGAAGACCAAGCCGATAACTGTCAGACGAGCTTGATCGGCGTGACCTTGCGCTGTGCGTGTTTTTCCTGAGCCAGGCCAAGCTTGGCAGTGATGACCTTGGCCAGGGCATTGTTGCCCAAATCGTTCAGGTGCAGGCGGTCGACGAACAGGTCGGCAGTGAACACCGGCGAGCTGCTGAGCATGCAGTTCATGTCGTAGCAGGGGACCGGATCGGCCTGGTTCTTGATTCGGCGGAAAAAAGCCGAGTGCAACTGGCTGTCAAAAGCGCCTTCCAGCAGCCGGTCGAAATTCGCCGGTTGTTGCTCCAGCGCGGCCAGCATGGCCTGCTCGCCTGCGGGTAAGGTATCGCGGCACCAGGGCAGCAACGGCTGCAAGATGAAGGTGAGGGTGGCATGGCTGTTTGCTAGCAGGCGGTCCCATTGGCGCAGGGTGCGGCCAATGTTGTCGGCAGCGCGCGCCAGGCGCTTCTCGGGGGGCGACAGCGGCCAGGCCACGGGCGCCTCGATCGGGTGGGCGGCCAGGGCCTGGCCGATACGCTGCCACAGCGACTGCCGACGAAGGGGTTCGGTAGGCTGCATGCCTTCGCTGAAACTGTTGAGAAGGTCTTGGTAGGCCTGGGCGTGCTGTGGGTCGTGCGGGCTGGCGAGCACTTCGCAAAGGGCTTCGTGGGCCAGGCTGTTGACGCCACTAAGCACGACCACATGGCCCAGCTGGCCAAGGCGGTGCTGGTGGGTCAGGAACATCAGCAGCTCCTGGCTGGCATTAAGCCCGCAGCCGGCCAGGCTCAGCCAGACTTCGCCGGTGAGCATGGAAAGGTGTGACGCGACGGTGTGTTCGTCAGAGCTGGCGCCGATGCCCAGGGCGGTGGAGCCGCCGACTAGCAAATTGACACGCGACGCACCGCCGCGCTCGGCCGCGGAAAAACGCTTGCCGGCGCAATGGCTGTAGCGCAGGCCGAGGGCGTCGGTGTTGATGGTGCCGGAGCGGTAGCCGGATTCGTGCACATGTACGGTGTGCGGTGCACGGCGGCTGCCCAGCAGCAGAAAGCGCTGGTAATCCTGTTGCAACGGTGAAAGGGGCCGGCTCGTGTCAGTTGCTTTCATGGGCTGTCCCTCTGTTGCACTGGGCGCTTCGCATCAAATTCAGGCCGCCAGTTCTTTCAGGTTGTAAAGCAGGCCGCCTGCCGCGATCACTAGCAGGGCGACGCCCGAGGCCAGGCTGATCAGGCGGTTGCTGCGCTGCGAGGCGATCTTGCCGATGGCGAAGATGTATAGGCTGAGCACGGCGAAATCGATGGCTACCCACAGCAGCGACAGCACCACCATGCTCTTGCCGAACGACTCGGTGATCTGGATGAACTGCGGGAAGAAGGCAATGAAGAAGATGATGTCCTTCGGGTTGGAGATACCCACCATAAAGCCTTGCAGCAGGCCCCCACGCGCAGGTTTGGCAGCCTCGCTCGCCGCTTCTGCCGCAGGCGCCTGCAAGGCGTCTTTCAGCGTACCGACGGCAATGTAGCCGATGAACAGGCAGCCCAGCAGGCTCATGGCGCTGAGCCAGGCCTTGTCGATGGCGGCGCTGGTGAGGATGATCCAGGCCGCAGCACCGATCAGTACCAGTGACGCCCAGTTGGTACCGACGGCGGTGAACATGGCCTTGCGCGAGCCGGAGGCGGCTGCGGTATTGACGATCAGTGCCACCACCGGGCCGGGGGTGGCGATCAGCAACAGGACGGTGAGGGCATAGGTAGCTGTGAGTGCGGTATTCACGGTCAGTTCTCGATCAGGATGTCAGGTGTTGGCTGCTGTGCGGCATGGGCGTGGAACGGGCAGCGTGACGGATTGAGCGACCCTGCCTCCTGCAGTTGGTACTGCTTCCACTCATAGTTGCTGGCATCGCCGAAGAAGCCGAGGGTGTCTGGCATGACGCCGTCGTTGTAGTGGCGCACGCGTTCGCGAATGCGCTCGCGGATGCGCTGGCCGCTTTCGGTGCTGGCGTTGGCCACTTCGTCGAAGTTCTCCCGCGGGTTGATGACGAAGGTGATGTGCTGCCCCAGGTTGCGGCTTTTCATTTGCTGGTGGCCAGGAAAGTTCATGTTGATGAACAACGGCATGCCGGCGTAGCAGAACGACCAGCCGTTGTCGTCGGGGTCGGTTGGCATGCCGTGCGGCCAGGGCTGAGGGTCGCGCGCATGCACGCCGTGAAGTACCTTCCAGGCCAGGGATTGTTGTTCGGCCAGGGTGCTCGTTGTTGTGGTTTCGAGGAACACCACCAGCGGGCTGCCGATGCGCTGCTTGGGTTTGATCGGCGCCATGCTGCACACATAGTCGGCAAGGCCCTGGGCGATGTCATCGGCCAGTTGCTCGGCACGGGCGAAGAGAATGTGACAGGTTTCACCATTAACCGCCTTGCGCCCGAACAGGCAGGGAAAATCGGGGTTGGCGAGAACACTGCGAAAGTGATTTATGGTCTGATACGTCCAATGCTGTGAGTTAGCACCATGTTCAGCGGCCAGCTCTAGCGCGTCCAGGCGATAGCAATTTCCATAACCCGTAAACATGATTTCCCCAGGCGTTTAGTTAAAGTAACGTTCCAGTCATATGCAGGCAGGATCTTGGTTATGTTTATTGTTTACCTGCATTTTCTGAGACGGAGTTAACGTTGTAAAACGCGTGGAACTATGACCTACTATTAGTCTTACTCATGCTTGGGGCGTCTACATGTCGGAACGGATTCAGGCTTTGCACGCCTTGCGTGCCTTCGAGGTGGCCTCTCGTTATGGCTCTTTCACCCGCGCGGCAGAGGAACTGGCGCTGACCCAGGGCGCCGTCAGCCACCACATCAAAACGCTTGAAGCCATGTTTGGCTGCGACCTGTTCGAACGTCGTGGCCCGAAACTGAGCCTGACCGAGCACGGCCGCTTGCTGGCGCAAGAGCTCAAGGTCGGCTTCAAGATCATCGAAAATGCCTGTGCACTGCTGCGCCAGGACCGCTACGGCCTGCGCCTGAAGGCGCCTTCCACGCTCACCATGCGTTGGTTGCTGCGAGCGCTGGATGCGTTCAAGAAGGACGACGACAACTGCAGTGTGCAGTTGTCCAGCGTGTGGATGGACATCGACAGTGTGGACTTCTACTCCGAGCCCTACGACTGCGCCATTCTGCTGGCCAACGGGCGTTTTCCAGCCGATGTCGAAAGTATCAAGCTGTTCGATGAATGGCTGATCCCGGTGTGCCACCCGGATTACATGACGTCACAGCAACCGGACCTGGCCGACCTGCGCCAGTGCGAACTCTTGCACCCGTCGCCCGACCGACGTGACTGGCGGCGCTGGCTGGCGCGCATGGACGCGCTGGACATCAGCATCGACCAAGGCCAGGTGTTCGACACCCTTGACCAAGGTATCTCGGCCGCCCAGCAAGGCCTGGGCATCTCGGTGGTGGACCTGGTGCTGGCCACGGCCGACCTGGCTGCCGGGCGCCTGGTCACGCCGTTCAAGCACGCGGTGGCCACTGGCGATGGGTATTACATGACCTGGCTCAAGGCAAGCCCCAAGGCCCGGCAGATGCACAAGCTGCGCGACTTCCTGCTCGGCCAGGTACCGCCGCTGGCCTATAAGGACATCAACTACCTGTACGGTTGAGTACGCGCTTGGCATGAGGTACGGCGGTGGAGCGGTTTTGTGGCGGGGGCGTTTTTCTTGAGGGGCTCGGCGCCTGGGAGACCGAGCGCCGCCCGCGCGGCGCATCGCGAGCGAAGCTCGCTCCTACATTTTTTCAGGCCAGTTTTTTCTGAGGCAGAGGCGCGAAATTCTGAAGCATTTGGTTTCATGTTCAGAAATGTCTTACGGAGGCTGCGCGGTCCCCTTATAGGCGCGGCCTTGTGTCGCGATCGGGCCGCAACGCGGCCCCAGCAGTACCCGCGGCGAAGCTGAAATCGTGGGGCCGTTGCGCGCCCCATCGCGACACAAGGCCGCTCCTACAAAAATGCGCTGCAACCGTGCGTCGGCGGTAGAATCGCCAGCATTAGCACAACAAACGATTCAGAGGTCGACGCAGTGGAGTTGCAGCAGGGCTTTGTCCTGACCCGGCATTGGCATGACACGCCTGAAGGCACCTGCGTGGAATTCTGGTTGGCTACCGATCAGGGGCCACGGCAGCTGCGCCTGGCACCGCAGGAGTCGGTGGCGTTCGTGCCGCAGGCGCAGGAGGCGCATGCGCGGGTGTTGCTGGCCAACGAGCCTGGTGTTGAACTGCGGCCCCTGCAACTCAAGGACTTCGATCAGCGCCCGGTGCTGGGCCTGTACTGCCGCCAGCACCGGCAGCTGATGCAACTGGAGCAGCGCCTGCGCGGCGCCGGCATCGAAGTGTTCGAAGCGGATATCCGCCCGCCCGAGCGCTACTTGATGGAGCGCTTCATTACTGCCCCGGTGCAATTTACTGGTAAACCTGATGCTCAGGGCGTGCTCTGCAATGCCCAGCTCAAGCCGCTGCCGGGCTATCGCCCACCGCTGCGCCTGGTGTCTCTGGACATCGAGACCAGCGAGCGTGGCGAGCTGTACAGCATTGCCCTTGAGGGCTGCGGCCAGCGCCAGGTGTACATGCTTGGTCCGGCCAACGGCGATCTTGCTGGCGTTGACTTTGACCTGCACTACTGCGATGACCGCGCCGCGCTGCTGGTTTGCCTCAACCAGTGGGTGGCTTTGCACGACCCGGATGCAATCATTGGCTGGAACCTGGTCCAGTTCGACTTGCGCCTGTTGCATGAACATGCCAAGCAGCTGCAGGTGCCGCTGACTCTGGGCCGTAACGGTGCACCGATGACCTTGCGCAGCCATGCCGGTGGTGGCCACGTATTCGCTGATGCCCCAGGGCGGTTGCTGATCGACGGGATCGAGGCACTGCGCTCGGCCACCTGGAGCTTCCCGTCGTTCAGCCTGGAGAGTGTCGCCCAGACTTTGCTTGGTGAAGGCAAGGCCATTGACACACCGTACCAGCGCATGGACGAAATCAATCGCCGCTTCGCCGAGGACAAACCGGCGCTGGCGCGCTACAACCTCAAGGACTGCGAGCTGGTCACGCGTATTTTCGCCCACACCCGGCTGCTTGAGTTCCTGCTGGAACGTTCCTCGGTCACCGGCCTTGCCGTGGACCGCAGCGGTGGTTCGGTGGCAGCCTTCTGCCACCTGTACATCCCGCAAATGCATCGCCTGGGCTTCGTCGCGCCCAACCTTGGCAGCCGCCCCGACGAAGCCAGCCCCGGCGGCTTCGTCATGGACTCGCGCCCGGGGCTGTATGACTCGGTGCTGGTGCTGGACTACAAGAGCTTGTACCCGTCGATCATCCGTACGTTCCTGATCGACCCGGTAGGGCTGGTCGAAGGTTTGCGTCTGCCAGACGATGAGCACTCGGTGGAAGGCTTCCGCGGTGGGCGTTTCTCGCGTAGTCAGCATTGCCTGCCGGCCATCGTCGAGCGGGTCTGGCAGGGCCGGGAAGCGGCCAAGCGTGAAGGCAACGCAGCGCTGTCTCAGGCCCTGAAGATCATCATGAATGCCTTCTACGGGGTGCTGGGCTCAAGCGGCTGCCGCTTCTTCGATCCGCGCCTGGCCTCGTCGATCACCATGCGTGGCCACCAGATCATGCGCCAGACCCGGGCACTGATCGAAGCCGAGGGTTATGAGGTTATCTACGGCGATACCGATTCCACTTTCGTCTGGCTCAAGGGTGCCCATGGCGAGGAGGCTGCGGCACGCATCGGCCGAGCGCTGGTGGCCCAGGTCAACCAATGGTGGCGTGAACACCTGCGCGCCACCATGAACCTGGAAAGCGCCCTGGAACTGCAGTTCGAAGTGCATTACCGGCGTTTTCTGATGCCGACCATCCGCGGCACGGACGAAGGCAGCAAGAAGCGTTATGCCGGTCTGGTGCAACGGGCCGATGGCAGTGAAGAGATGGTCTACAAAGGCCTGGAATCGGTGCGTACTGACTGGTCGCCGCTGGCCCGGCAATTCCAGCAGGAACTGTACGGGCGTATCTTCCGTGGCCAGCCGTACCGCGACTATGTGCGCCAGTACGTGCAGCAGACGCTGGCGGGCGAGCTCGATGAGCTGCTGGTGTACCGCAAGCGCCTGCGCCGGCCGTTGGCCGACTACCAGCGTAACGTGCCGCCACATGTGCGCGCTGCGCGCCTGGCCGACGACTACAACAGCCGCCTGGGCCGGCCGAAGCAGTACCAGCGCGGTGGCTGGATCAGCTACCTGATCACCACGTCAGGCCCCGAACCTTTGGAAAACCAGCAGGCGCCAATCGACTACGAGCACTATTTGAGCCGCCAGTTACAGCCTGTGGCCGATGCGATCCTGCCGTTTGTGGGTGATGACTTCGCCGCACTGACCGAGCGTCAGCTGTTGTTGTTCTGACGGTGCGGTATCTGGGTAGCACTGCTGCGCCCAGGCTTGCGGTTAGCGTTGCGCCCTCGATGATGCAGAGGGCTGGCAATGGCTGACACAATGATACCCGGGCACGCCGCAGGGGATACCCGGGCACTGGAACAAGGCTTTCAGGATGGCCTGATCGCCCGTGCGTTGCCAGCCTGGCTGCGTAACATCAGGGTGGCAGGCGAGCTCACGCAGGCTCGGGCGATGCCGATGAGCCTGACCCCGACACAACTGGCGGCGCTGCTCGAAGCCCTGAAAACCAGCTTGCACGGCTGGCAGCGTCTGACGCTTGAACTGCAGCGGATCAAAGACATCACGCAGTTCTGCAAACCACTGCTCGAACGCGCGCTGAACGATGAACTCGGCTATCCGGTCGACAGTGACGGGCTGCACCTTCGGCATCATTACTTCAGTATTTCGCCCGAGCCTGACCACCCCTTCGGCCGTTTGCCCCAGCAGCAGCAGGGGAGCTATGACGTGCCACTGCTGACCGCCGCGCTGGCGAATTTTACCGAGGTCGAAGCACGGGGTGATGGGCTGCCGCGCCATGACCGACTGGTTGATCGCGGCGGTGCCGCCTTTACGCCGATGACGGCGGCCGCGTTTGCCCGTTGTTGCCGCAGGCTGGACCTTGGTGGGCGGTATCAGCAACACCTGGATGGGGTTCTGTCGCCGGCGGCGAACGCTACGGCAAGTGGCTACGAAGTGACGTCGTCGCTGCAAGGGCTGCTGCGCTCGTCGATGTTGATCGACGCCTGCCGCGCCCGGAGCGAAGGGGGCCTGACAGCGGACGATCTTGAATGGGTGCTTGGGTTGTGCCGTGAGGGGCGCCCTGGCACCGTTGCCGGGCTGGAGGCTCGCGTCCGGCAGTTGACGGTGTACGGTTGCAGGCTCGAGCAGGTCGTCGTGCTCGACATCATCGATAACTTCGTCGGCTTCAAGTCCAGCAGGCGGCTGCTGGTTTATATCCCGGATGACCCGGTCAGCCCGTGGAACATCGCCACCGACCTGGACGCTTTCGTTCGCCGGACCTTGAGCAAGCGCTTGGCCGGGCAACCCTATCAACAGTTTTTCAGCCGTTTCGTACGCCGCCGTGATCGCCCGGGGTTCTTTGCGCGGGTCGGCAACGAGTTGATGGATGTTGCCGAGTGGGCATCGCGTGACATGGACCAGCACATGGCAGATTATCCGCTGCCGTTGTTCCCCCATCTGGCGCAGGCGTGGGTCGACCAGGTCAAGGACGACGCGGCATTCATTGCCGTGCCGGTCGCCCAGGTGGACAGCGAGGTCGAGCAGACGCGGCAGGATCGGCTGTTGAATGCCGCGTGGATGATCGCCGGTGTGGTGGGGTTGTTCGTGCCGGGGCTGAACAACTTGTTGGTGGCGGCAGCCGGCTGGGGTTTGCTCAAGGAGGTGTTTCATGCTGTCGAGGCCTGGCGTGAGGGTGACTGCCGGGCGGCGCTGGACCATGTGCTGGATGTGGCCAGGCAAGTGGTAGAGCTGGGCATCACGGCGGTAGTGATGCGCACGGTCAGCCGCCAATGGAGCCTGGTTGACCCCTTGCTGACGGCGCGCCTGGAGGGCGGTGGCGAAAAACTCTGGCAGTTCGACCTGCAGCCGTTTCGCAGTACGCCACCCCCCGTTCAGGCCATCGTCGATACGTTGGGGGTTTACCGCCTGGCAGGGCGGTCCTGGGTCAAGCTGGAGGGGGCTTTTTTCGAGGTGCTGCAACGCGCCGATGGCGAATGGCAGATCAAACCGGTGCAGGGCCACGGGCCGCTATTGCGGCACAACGACGCCGGGGCGTGGCGCGTGTGGTGCGAACAACCCGTGGAATGGGACGATGTGCCGCGCATGTTCAATCGGCTGGGGGGCGCGTTCAGCACGCTGCCTGCCGAACAGGCCGACGCGGTCATGGCGATACATGGTATCGATGCCGACCATTTGCGCGGGTTGCATGTCTGCAACCAGGCGCCGGACGCCTGCCTGGTGGATACGGTCAGCCGTGTGGCGTTGACCAATCGCATCCAGCGCCTGGTCGACCAGTTGCGTAGTGGCGAAGGAGTGGAGGATGACGCGCTGCTGGCCAGGGTCCGGCGCTGGGGCAGCGGTGCGGCGCTGACGGACGGGGCGTTGGCCGAGCTGGTCTGGAGCCGGCGTTACTCGCTGCTGGAGCAACTGTATTACGAGCAGTACCCGGTGACTGCCGATACCCAGGTGTTGCGACGGGATTTCCCCAGCCTGCACCAGCTGGCTGCCGAACAGGTGCTGGGGGCTGCCAGTCATGAAGCGGGCTACCATGCTGCCGAGCTGGCAAGGCGTATCCGCAGTGTACGTGTACGTGAATCGCTGCTGTTCGAGCTGCCGCAGAATCTTGACACAGCCCGTGTGGTGCTGGCGGTAGTCGGACAACTGCCGGGCGCAGATGCCGGGCCGCGTTGGCGGTTGTTCGATGGCAGCGCCTTGCAACCCTTGGCCAGCAGCGAGGGCGGTGGACAAGAAGTGCATGTGCGCTTTGCGCATGGGCTGTTCCAGCTGGAGGATCCGGCTGGCAAGGCGTCAGGTTCGGCCAGCAGTATTTTCGAAGCGCTCAGCCTGGCCAGCAGCACTGAGTATCGCCAGGCGCTGGGGCTGGGTGAGCCGTTCGCCCAGCGTTTGCGCATGGCAGTTGCGCAGCGGGTGATGACCGGGCAGCGGGTCATTGCTGATGCACTCAACATGAAGCGCCCGGTCGGGCTTTTCCTGCCGCCGCAGCGGCTCGATCAGCACCGCATCGGTTACCCGTTGTCTGGCTGGCGCAATTGGCTGGGGCCTGGCCGGCAAGGGGTACGCAACCTTGCTGCCGAGCTGCGTGACCTCTACCCCGGGTTCAGTGACGAGCAGATTGACGAATGGCTGGCCACCCTGCGCCGTTCCAACACCGAACCTGCCGCGCAACTGTCGGCATTGAAGCAACAGTTGAAGACACTGAGCCGGCAGTTGCGAAGCTGGAAGCGGGCTACACCCAAGCTGTGGGCCTGGACGTCGCGTGGCGAATTTGCCCGCGGGCTGATCGATTGCTGGCGGCACCTGCTGCCCAGGGCGCTTTCCAATGTCGGTACCACCTATGCATTTAGATCGTTTGCCAGCAACCTTGATGAGCTACCCGTCATCCCCGCCGGCGTCGATTTTTCCCATGTGTCTGACATTTCGCTGCGGGCCCTGCAGTTGCGCAGGGTCCCCGATGACTTCCTGCACGCCTTCAGTACGCTGACTAGCCTGAGTGTGACCCACTGCCGGCTGCGCAGCCTGCCCATAGCGGCCGGGCTGGCCGAGCGCCTGGAGGTGCTTGATCTGTCCGGCAACCAGATTCGTCTGGATGGTCGCGCCACTGACCTGCTGGCCCGGTGCAGTTCGCTGGTGTACCTGAACCTGTCGGATAACCCCTTGCGGCGAAGCTTTTCGCTGCAGCAGATGCAGCACTTGCGGGTGCTGATGCTCAGCAATAGTGAGCTGGACGACGTACCTGAGGGCCTCATGCAGGCGGCGGCGCTGCATACCCTTGACCTTGGCGGCAACCGTATACGCACGTTGCCTTTCGCCTTCTACCGGTCGGCATTGTGGCTGAACCGCCGGGTGAGGCTGGCTGGCAACCCACTGCAGGAGGCGCAGAACGTGTGGAATGACGTAACGGATGAAGCCTTGCCCACCCGCTTGCATTGGCTTGATCTGGTCAACGCCACAGAGCGTGATCGCCTGGCCAACACGTGGGATACGTTGCAGGCCGACAGGCGTTCGGAGCACTTCTTTCATTTGCTGAAAAGGCTCGCCTCGTCTGCGGATACCCGCACCGAGATCCTGGCCCGTTATCTGGCACTGCGCGTGCAACGAATGATCAGCTACATGAGTGAACGCCCTGCATTGCAGGCAGAACTGTACGCGCACTCGCTGACCGAAGATTGCCAGGACAACGCCACCTTGCGCTTCAGTGACCTGGAGGTGAGGGTTAAGGTCTGGAAAGCGTTGCATGCACAAGGCACGGAAGACCGCCAGCGGGCGCTGCTGAGCGTCGGCGCCCAGTGCTGGCGCCTGGAAACACTCGATGAACTGGCCGCGTTGCATGCCATTCGCAACGGTAACCCCGAAGAGTCGCTGGAATATGCCTTGGCCTATCGCCTGGGGCTGGTCGAGCAACTGGACCTGCCGATCGAGCACGATGAAATGCTCAACCCCGGGGTTGCCGCGCTAAGCGCACACGACCTTGCCCGCGCCGCGCGTGACGTGCGCCGCTTGCAGACAGTCGATGCACTGGTGGATTTCCTGCTCAGGCAGCGCTACTGGGCCGAGTACCTGGCGCAAACCTACGAGACCTTGCTGCGCGTGCCGCAATCGATGCACGATGAGCTGGAGGCGCTGGACGCGCGCGGTGCTGCACTGCCGGAGTACGACCAGTTGCAAGCGCGCACGCAGCAACGCCTGTTGAACATGCAGCGGCATCTGACACGTGAGGCTATCGCCAAGTCGCTGGCTGCCGTGGCATTGCGCCCGCCGCTGCCTCTGGGTTGAAGCGCGGTACCCGCGCTTGAGCGGTGGGTGCGGTAATTAACTACCCTACTGCCGGTCGGCGTTTCCCTTACCGTCGAGCCTTTGTATCAGACAGAGGTTCGACAAGGTGACCCGCCCCACGTCAGATCAACCGCCACGTGTCGATGTGCTCGCCATGGAGCAGGCCTATCAGGACAGCCTGATCGTCACGCGCCTGCCCAAGTGGCTGCGGCAGCTGCGCATTGTGTCACCGACCCAGCAGCACATCCCGGTCAATGGCCTGTATGAAGCGCAGCACGAAGCCTTGCGCAATGCCCTCAGGCACAGCCTGGCCTGTCGCCAGTGGCTCAAAGGCGAGCTGGCACGTATCGAGGGTATTGACAGTTTTGCCAGGCCATTGCTGCAACAGGCGGTGCGTGAAACCGCGGGCGCCGGGTACGACAGCAATCACCTGTATTTGCGCAGCTGGTACACCCGCACTGCCTACAAGCAGGGTATTTCCTGGGGGCGCCACCCGCTGAAGGAAAAAGACTATTTCGACGTCCCGCTGATCGAGGCGGCGCTGAGCAATTTTACCGAAGGCGAGAGCCGGAATGAGCAGCCCAAGGACAACTGTATCATCGACAACCAGTGGCGATGCGTGGGCTCGCTCAGCGCCCCGGCATTCGCCCGCCTGTGTCGACAGCTGGACCTCGGCGGACGCTATCAGCGGCATCTGGACAGCATCCTCGAGGCGCCCGCCAGCCAGGCCGGAGGCTGGCAGGACATGACCTCGACCCTGGCCCGGCTGTACCGCTCGGTCATGCTGATCGATGCGTGCAAGGCCAAGAGCGAGGGTGTGCTCAGCGGCGCAGAACTGCAGCTGGTGCTGGAGCTGTGCAACGAAGGCCGGCCAGGTACGTTCTACGAGTCCAAGGTAGTGGCTCGGCAACTGCAGGCATTCGGCAGCCCCCTGCAGCAGATCGTGGTGCTTGAAGTGCTGCACGAAGGGTGGCTGTTCAATGCCAGCCGCCGGATCATCGTCTATATACCGGGTGACCCCAACGGCCCCTGGAGCGTGGCTGCAGACCTGGAAACCTTCATTCGCAAGGTCTTGGGCAAACGACTGCGCAGCGCCGACTACCAGACGTTCTTCACCCGCTTTGTCAGGCGACGGGACAGCCGGCAGTTTTTCTCCTGCGTGGCCAGCCAACTGGTAGACGTGGTGGATACGGCGACGCGAGAGATGGACCAGCATCTGCTGGACTATCCGCTGCCGCTGTTCGACCACCTTGCCTCGGCACGCATCGCGCATATCAAGGACGACGCCGCAGTCATAGCCGTGCCCGTTGCAGACATGGACCGCCAAGAGCAAGCGGCACACGACAAGCGCATGGCTGCCGTGGCCTGGACATTGAGCAGTGTGGCAGGCGTGTTCATTCCCGCGCTGAACGCCGTATTGCTGGCCGTCATGGTCTGGGACCTGCTGGGTGAGCTGTTCCATGCTGTGGAGGACTGGCGTGAGGGCGACAGTGACGCCGCCATGGACCACTTGCTCAACGTCACCCGCGAGCTGGCGTTCATAGGTGCCACTGCGGTGATCTGGCGCGAAGCGAGCCGGGCCTGGGCCGCTGTGGATAGCTGGGTGCCGGCGCGTCTGGACGACAGCACACAGAAACTCTGGAACGGCGACTTGCAGCCTTACCGCAGCGTGGCACCACCTGTGGGCAGTGTGGCTGATGCGCAAGGGGTCTACCGTGCTCAAGGCAGGAGCTGGATCACCCTGGACGGGCATTGCTACGAAGCCATGCAAGGCGCCGAGGGCGAATGGCAGCTCAAGCCACACCGTGGTCATGCACCTGCCTTGCGCCACAATGGCGCCGGCGCATGGCGGCTGTGGAGCGAGCAGCCGGCCAGCTGGACTGACCGCCACTGGATGTTCCGCCGGCTCGGCGAACGCTTCGCCCGCCTGGACAATCAACAGATCGACCAGGCCATGGCCATGCATGGGCTGGACACGGATAACCTGCGGGCTCTGCATGTGTATGGCCGGCCACCGGATGCAGAAGTGTTCGACACGCTGGATAGGTTGTTGATCGACAGTCGCATTCAGGCCTTGCTTGATAGCCTGACGGCTGGGCGGTGGCCTGATGATCAGGCGTTGTTGCTCAAAGCCCGGGCATTGCCAGGCGTGACTGAACAGGCAGGGCCGGAACTGATCGCGCAGATTTCGCTGAAACGGCGTCAGTTTTTCCAGCAGTTGTACAACGAACAGCAAGCACCTGAAGACGCGCCGTTGACGACGTTGCGCCGCGCGTTCCCCAGCCTGCACCGGGCGGCCGCGGCTGAGCTGGTAAAGGGCCTGGCCGTGGAAGGGAAAGACTACCGCGCATTGATCCAGGGCACCGTGCCGTTTCGCATGGTCGACAAGGCCAGGCTGACCGCACTGCGTATACGCGTTGCCCGGGCTTGCGAGGCATTGTTCATCGATACGCCCCAGACCCTTGACCTCGCCAAGGCTGCGCTGACTTTGCTGCAGAGCCTGGACGCAAGGGCGGTGAGGCCCCGTTGGCGCCTGTACGATGGCGATGCACCCAGGCCGGTATTCGTCACCGAGGGTGGCGGGTTGACCTTCAGGCTGGTGCATAAGTCAGGGTTGTTCGAGCTTGAAGATGCCCTGGGGGTCGACCTGGCTGGCCCTGGGGAGCTGTTTGCAACCCTGCGCGCTGCGCTCGATAGTGCAGACTTCACCGCCATGGGCATCAATGAACCCGGCCCGCAAAGCCTGCGTCGGTCCTTGGCAGGGCAGGTAAGTGGTCGAACCGACCTGGTTGCACAGGTGCTCGGCAAGAATAACCAGCAACCTTGGCTGCTGACACCCACGCGGTTGGCTGATGGCAGAGTAGGTTATCCGCTGGGCGGTATCCTGGGGCGTCTTGCCCGCCCGTTGGCACGGCCGCGTGCGTTTGCTGCCCGGCTGCGCGACCTGTACCCAGCCTACAGTGAAGAGCAAATCAATGCCTGGCTTGTCAGCTTGCATGCGGCAGGGCGTGATACCGAGCGTGAACTGGGCATGCTCGAACAGCAGGCACGTCAGTTGGAAAGGCAGTTGAGGAACTGGGAGTGGCAAGGAACGCTTGCCAGCGAAAAGGCCGAGCGCAAGCGGTTTCGCAAGGCGCTGATGCTGTGCTGGCGGGAGTTGATTCCCTATCGGGACATGGCGCAAACGGGGAGGTTGGCCACGGCATGGCATTACACCGGTTATGAGTTGCGCTCATTGCCCGAGCTAGGGGCAGCATTCAACTTTCCACATGTTACAGAACTGTCCCTCGGCAGTTTGCTGCTGACGGCGGTACCGGATGGTTTTCTGCGATGTTTTCCCAATCTGGTGACATTGGGGCTCAGCAGCAACTTCCTGCAACGTTTGCCGGCAGGCTTGAGCGAGCTTGGCAGTTTGCGGATTCTGGACCTTTCTGACAACAGGATAGCGCTTGACCGCACTCAGGCAGATGTTCTCGGGTTCTGCAGCCAACTGCGCTACCTGAACCTGTCGAACAACAACCTGTACACCGGGTTTTCCGTCAGCCGCATGCCGCACTTGATGGAGCTGCGTTTACGCGATACCGGTCTGGCTGCAATTCCGACAGGCTTGTTGAATTGTTCGGAGCTGTACTTGCTGGATGCCGCAAACAATCGCCTGACCTCCCTGCCAACCGGTTTCGTTCAGTCGCGCTTATGGCAAACGGGTTACGTGCAGTTATCGGGCAATCCACTTCCAGTGCACCAGACGGCTGAAATGCAGGCTGACTGGAATATCCCCAGGACCAGCCTGGTGCCACTCAGGCTGCGTTGGCTGGATCGGCTTGAGGGCATACAGCGTGAAGGATTGGCAGGCGTCTGGATCTGCGTCGAGCAGATGGATGGCTCCAGCAATTTCCTGGGCCTGTTATCACAGCTCACTCAGTCACGTGACTTCAAACACCCACGTTACGGTGAAATCCTTGCGATTCGAGTGTTCGAGCTGATGGAGAGCATGCAGGACGTGCCGCAGTTGGCAGAGGAGATCTTCTCCAGTGCGCTGATCGAGCACTGTGCCGACAACGCTACGGTGGTGTTTGGGCAACTGGAAATCCGCAAACTGGTTTGGCAGGCGGAACGCGCGGCGCCGGACGCTGATCAGGAAGGTGCTCTGGTGAAGCTCGCCCGACAGCTGTGGCGGCAGGGGCAGGTCGACCTGATTGCCTTGCACGAGGCCAATGCTGCAGGCGTTCGCAAAGAGTCGATCGAATGGGCGCTGGCCTATTCGATCCGTCTGAGGGACGTGCTGGCGTTGCCGGGCAATGTGCATGGCATGCTCCATGAAGGCATTCCGAATCTGAGCGATGATGCAGTTGCCAACGTGCGTGACCGCATAAGGGAAAGCGAAACAGCGGAAACCCTGTCGGTGTGGATGGTCGAACAACCGTTTTGGCGCCGCTACATGGAACAGCGCTATGCCCGCGAGCTGGAGGTGCCTGAGCATTTGCAGAACCAACTGCAGCCCGATGCCGACGAGCAGGCCGCTGCGGCATTGATGGTGCAGATAAGACAGTGGACCGAGCAGACTGAATTGCAACTGACTGCTGCGGCTTTGCAGCGGTGGGTGTGAGCGCATTGGACTATGCTCACGTTACCAGCGCGTGTGGAGCCTGCCACGGTTTGCGAGGGAGTGGCGATGACCGGTAATGGCCGGTTACTTTTCGTTGAACCGTTGATGCCCCGGGTGGTTTACGCTCGCTTGTCGGATCTTTCTCCCTGATCTGTAGTCTTCTGGTTTATCGAGAGAATAAGGAGATACGCATGCTCGTCCGGTCACTGACCCTCGCCGCCTTGCTCGCTGTTACAGCGCCTGTTTTTGCTGCCGACAGTGATGCGCCCCTGGCCAAGGAATTGGGCAAGGCCAGGCCATTGGTTGTGATTGCCCCAAGCTCCGCCGACCCGACTTTGCGCGGTTTGAACAAGGCGCTTGAAGACCCGGCCACCCAGGCGAAATTCAAGGAGCGCAACCTGGTTTTGTACAGCGTGGCGCAAATGATGGGTAAACGGGAAGACAAGAATCTTGAGCAGCAGACCACCATGGCCCTGATTCGCGAATTGAAACTTGGCGCGAGCAAGGGCACCAAGGTGATTCTGGTAGGCAAGGACGGGGAGCGGCATATCCTCAAGGATGACGAAGACAACACTGCCCTCGATCCAGAGGTGATTTTCAAGGCGGTCGATGATCTGCCTGCCAGCGAAAAAGCGGTAGCGGCGCCCGAGCCTGTGGCAGCAGCACCGGAAACCAAGGCCAAGGACAGCAAGCCGGCCAAACCTGCAAAGCCGGCTGCACCGCCCAAGCCGCTGGAAGACTGAGTGTGGGTAACGGCCCCAGGGTCACCTGGGGCCAACTGCCCGTAGCGGTGTATCTCACTGTACGATGGCAAACTCTCGCGTGATGAGTTCCTTGCCGTGGCCAAGGACCGCGCGGGCGACTTCGACAAGATCGACAGCAACCATGATGGTTTCATCTCCGAACAGGAAGCGGCAGATCATCTGAAGGCCATTTACCAGGCTAACGGCAAAGCCATGCCTGAGGGCTTGTTCAGCCACCTGGCCGGTAAATCCTGACCTGCTGACCCATGAAATGCCGCAACGCCCCTCCTGCTGGTCAGGCGGGGCGTTGTGCCTGTTGCGGAGACTGTTCATGCACCTTATCCGTTGCACACCGGGCTAGGCCTGCGCCGCGGTTTACCGCGAGTTGCTCTATGGCGCCATCGAAGAGCTGCTGGCTGGCAGCTTCCCGGTAATGCGCCAGGCGCTGAGGGACCGCGCAGGCTTTTCAAATTTCGAGCAAGACAGTTACTTCCACAGGAGATATGCGATCACCTGTGGGAGCGGCCTTGTGTCGCGGTAGGGCTGCGCAGCAGCCCCAGTAATTTCAGCTGTAGAGCCGCGTCCTCAGCCAGTGATCCAGGCTCAGGCGCCCAGCCCCCTTGAGCAGCAGCGGCAGCAATGCCACCAGGTAGATCAGTGGCAGCTTGTAGTTGCCAAAGCCCTGGTCGGTAATCGCATACCCCTGCGCCAGCTCGGCCAGGCTCGACCAGTGCGCAGGCCAATGCACGGCCGCAATCGCCACCACGGTCACCACCATCAAACCCAACGATGCCAGCCGGGTACCCAGGCCAAGCAACAGCAACAGCGGCAGGATCAGCTCCGCCCACATCGACAGCTGCCAGTTCAGTTCGGCGGGCAGCTGGTTGAACGGGAACGGGAAGCTCGATTGCAGGTCGGCAAACCAGTTGCTGCCATTGAGTTTCTCCAGGCCGGACTCGAAAAATTCCCAGGCCAGAAACAGCCGTAACGGCAGGTCGGCGCTCCAGCTACCGAAGCGGTCGAAGTGGGTCAGGGTGCGGGTCATGCTGGTCATGTGTGGTTCTCCGTTCAGGTAGGCATTCAGGAAAGGGCCTGGGCGCTGCGGCGTTGCTGGCGGGCCAGCTTGGCGGTGAGCTTGACGGCGATGGCGCTGAACATCAGCGCGAACGCCAGCGGGTACCAGCCACCCATGGCGATGCGTTTGTAGAAAGACAGGCAGAACACGCCAGCCAGCACCCACATGCCAGTGCTGTGCAGGGCCCGCCAGGCTCTGCCGCCCAGCAGGCGCATGGGCGCCTTGAACGAGGTCACGGTGAGCAGTAGCAGGAACAGGTAGCCGATGCTGCCGGGCAGGCTGGAGGTGAGTGTGCGACCGGCCCAGAACAGCTCGGGGAATTGCTGGGCGTAGCGATAGATCAACAGGCCATGCACGGTGTGCGAAAAGGCAAATGCCAGGCCCAGGTAGCGGCGCTCCTGGAGGATGCGCCGGCCGACGGTGCCAGGCAGCAGGGTCACCAATGACGAGGCCAGGAACGCCAGCAGGAACAATGCAAAGGAGCTGCGCGCGGTGGCACGGATGGCGCTGCGCAAGCCGTCCGGGTCAGGTTGGCTGGCGAGGACCACGGCGGTTATCACCAGGGTCAGGCCGGCGAGGGCGGCGAACAGTTTCCAGCCAGAGGGCAGGGCGAGGGCTTTCATCAGAGGGGCTCCCGGGGTGTGGTTGTGTGACCGGGAGTGTGTAGGGGCGGGGTATCTGCAGTGTGTCGGGGTGGGTGTGGTTGTGTATCGGTTTGTACTGATACTTGAAGTCTCGCCTGTTTTTTGTGGGAGCGGCCTTGTGTCGCGATTGGGCTGCAAAGCAGCCCCAGGTTTTCAGCTTTGCAGCATAGATTGCTGGGGCCGCCTTGCGGCCCTATCGCGACGCAAGGCCGCTCCCACAAAGTGTCACTACAATTCGATCTGTGCGCACAGACCACCGCTTTTGCGGTTGCTCAGGGTCAACCGGCCGCCCATGGCCTGGATCAACTGGTGGGCAATCGCCAGCCCCAGCCCGGTACCACCTGTGCTGCGATTGCGTGAGCCTTCAACCCGGTAGAACGGTTTGAGCACTTCATCCAACTCGCCACCCGGTATCCCTGGCCCATTGTCGAGCACACGGATCACCGTCGTGCTGCCCTCGCGGCACACCTCCAGCTCGGCAGCACCCGCGAACTTGAGGGCATTGTCGACCAGGTTCACCAGCACCCGGCGCAGGGCATGCGGGCGGGTTTCCAGCAGGCTGCCGCTGCTGCCATGGCGCTCGACCTGCGCGCCGCTGTCCTGGTAATCGAACACCAGGCTGTCGAGGAAGGCATCGAGGTTGACCCGGCACGGGGCCTCGGTGCTGGTGTCCATGCTGCGGGCATAGGCCACGCCTTCGCGCACCAGGTGTTCCATTTCACCCAGGTCGTTCCACAGTTTGTCCTTTTCGACCCCGTCGTCCATCACTTCGACACGCAGTTTCATGCGGGTAATCGGGGTTTGCAGGTCGTGGGAGATGGCCGCCAGCAACTGCATGCGCTCTTTGAGGTGGGCAGCAATGCGCGCCTGCAGGGCATTGAAGGCCACGGCAGCGTAGCGCACCTCGCGCGGGCCGCTTTCATCCAGCTGGACGCCGGGTTTGTCCGGGTCGAGGTTGTCCACTGCATGGGCAAGGCGGGTGAGCGGGCCGATGGCCAGGCGCACCGCAAGCCAGGTGCACAACAACAGCAAGGACAGCTGGATAAGCAATACCACGGGTAGCCAGCGGGCCACCGGGACCGGTGATGGTGTTACGTCGATGGTCAATGGCGCGCCATCGGCCAGGTTCAGGCGGGCCTGAAAGTGCGCATTTGGCCCGGGGATTTCCTGGAAGGTCAGGTGATAGTCGCTGCCGATGGCCTTTACGATCGACTCGGCGGCCATGGGTGGGTCGCTGCTGGGCATCGCTTCGCCCGCCAGGCCCTGGTCCAGGCGGTAGCGGTAGGTACGCCGTTCCAGGCGCGGTAGCCAGGCGGCACGTTCGGCCGCGGGCAGGCGGTTGAGGATGGCCACTGAAGTGGCCACGTCCTGCTCCAGGTTGCTGAGCATCATCGAGCGGCTGCTGATGTAGCGCTCGTAAGCCTGCAGGCCAAACGACAGGCCATAGGCCAGCACCAGGCCGGTGAAGAAGATCAGCGCCAGGCGCGAGGCCAGAGTGCGTGGCCACTTCATGACGGCGACTCGAGCAATTGCACCGGCAGCGAGAACACATAGCCTTCACTGCGCACGGTCTTGATGCAGCTGGCCTCGCGGGCGTCATCGCCCAGGCGCTGGCGCAGGCGGCTGACCAGCAGGTCGATGGAACGGTCGAAAATGTCGGCCTCGCGGCCTTGGGTCAGGTTTAGCAGCTGTTCCCGGCTGAGCACGCGCTGCGGGTGGTCGAGGAACACCCGTAACAGGCGGTATTCGGCGCCGCTCAGGGCCACCAGGGTGCCTTCGCTGTCAAGCAGGTGGCGCGCGGTGGTGTCCAGGCGCCACTGGCCGAAGCCGAGCAGGCGGCTGCTTTCGCTGATGGTCAGGTTGGGCGGCAGCATGCGCGTGCGGCGCAACACCGCGTTGATGCGGGCGAGCAGTTCGCGGGCAGAGAATGGCTTGGTCAGGTAATCGTCGGCACCCATTTCCAGGCCGATGATGCGGTCGGTTTCGTCGTTGCGGGCGGTCAGCATCAGCACCGGGGTGTTGCGATGCTTGCCAGCGCGCAGCTCACGGCACAGCAGCAGGCCGTCGTCGCCGGGCATCATGATGTCGAGCACGATCAGGTCGACGCTGTTGGCTTCGAGGAAGGCGCGCATCTGCCGGCCGTCGGCGACGATGCTGGTGCGCAGGCCGTTCTTCTTCAGGTAGTTACCGACCAGTTCGCGAATCTCGCGGTCGTCGTCGACAACCAGGATGTGATCGACGTGTTCCATGCGCAGCGTTCCTGTGTAAAGGGTGGTTGGGTGCAGTGTACCGAGTGCGCGCGCGCTTGCCTGCGGGGCTTTGTATTGCAGTGTATCTGGCGCAGAAGTAGCAGCAGGTACAAGGGGCTGAATCTGATTGTTGACTTTGCGTGCTCTCAAGCACATTCATGATTCTGGAGTCATCTATTTGAGGTGAGATCATGGCGCAAACCGATGTTCTCATTGTTGGGGCTGGCCCGACCGGGCTGGTTCTGGCGCTTTGGCTCACCAGGCAAGGCGTTTGCGTAAGGGTCGTCGACAAGAGCAGTGGGCCAGGCGAAGCTTCACGCGCCATGGCTGTTCAAGCCCGCACGCTAGAGCTCTATCGCCAGCTCGACATGGCCGAGGCAGTGATAGATGCCGGCTATAAAACACCTGCCATGAACATGTGGGCACGAGGCCACCACCGAGCGCGTATCCCCTTGGTCGATGCAGGCAGAGAGGTTTGTGCATATCCCTTTGTGTTGATTTATCCCCAAGATTGCCATGAGCGCTTGCTGGTGCAGAAGCTCCAGTCATTCGGCGTGGACGTCGAATGGCAGACTGAACTGCTGGCCTTCGAAGAGGGTGATAGCCATGTCTCTGCCCTCCTGAAACATGCTGATGGGCGAGAAGAGCGCTGCACTGCGGCTTACCTGGCGGGATGCGATGGCGCTCGGTCGCTCATTCGGCATCAGATCGGCAGCGGTTTTGAGGGCGGCACCTACAAACAGCTTTTCTATGTCGCGGATGTCAGGGTCACTGGCGTCGAGCCTGCGGGTGAGGCACATATCGCTTTTGACAAGTCCGACTTTGTGCTGCTCTTGTGCTACGGCGAAAAAGACCAGTACCGCCTGATTGGCACCGTGCGTGATGAGCGCGCCGAGCACCCTGAGCATCTGACGTTCACGGACGTTGGCCATGACGCCATTAACGGGTTGAACCTCCAGATTAACGATGTGAACTGGTTTTCCACCTACCGTGTTCATCATCGTGTCACGGATCATTTCCGCCGTGGCAGAGCGTTTCTGCTCGGCGATGCTGCGCATGTTCATAGTCCGGCCGGTGGCCAGGGCATGAACACCGGCATTCTGGACGCGATCAACCTGGCCTGGAAGTTGGCAGCGGTGGTAAAAGGCAGGGCGCCCGATACATTACTCGACAGCTACCAGATTGAACGCCAGGCATTTGCCCGCACGCTGGTGGAGACAACTGACAAACTGTTCACGTTTGTTACCGCTCAGGGTGGATTTGCCGACTTTGTACGCACCCGCATCGCGCCGATCTTCGCCAGCGTTGCGTACAAGAGCGAAAACGTCCGCGAGTACCTGTTCCGGGTGGTTTCGCAAACCACCCTGAATTACCACGACAGCCCGCTGAGCCAGGGTAAGGCCGGTGAGGTTCAGGGTGGTGATCGCTTGCCTTGGCTGCCTGGGGGCACGACAGACAACTACGCTTCACTGGCAGCCATTCAGTGGCAAGTGCATGTTTACGGTGAAGCCAAGGCAGAATTGTCTCGGTGGTGCACAAAGCATGGCATTGCACTGCATGTTTTCGCTTGGGCGCATGCGTACGAGAAGGCCGGTGTTGCCAGAAATGCTACTTACCTGTTGCGGCCTGACACTTATGTCGCGCTGGCTGATCCTGAGGGGGAAGCATCCACCTTGAGCCGATATTTTGAGCAGCACGGGGTTGTACTGCCACCTTGAGGCACCGGTTTCGCGGCCTCCAAGGGAGAGGCAGCGATTGTGCCTTCGGTCAAAAGTGACCAAGTACCCACTTTTTAACGGCTGGCGTGTCATTTATGTTTCCATCGAAAACATAGTGCGGGTCATAACTTTGATTGTTTCCCCGCACGCGTCCTCTCCAGACTTTCAAGGGCAGCCAGAACTGGGCCCCACTTGGCAAGGCCTGAGAGCCAATATCGATATACAACGTGTCACCACTCGTGGATAACCCGAAATGGATCGTTCCAGGAACGGCCAGAACCGCATCTGCAAAATCCAGACAGGCACTTGCACAGAATGAATCCGTCACCAGCACAAGCTGACCTTTGAATGTTTTTGGCTGGGAGTCCTTAAAACGGTCTTGATTGAGCGCAGACGTATCCGGCTGTCTTAACCAGTCTTCCTTCTTCACAAGCGCAGCGCTCATTGACTCACGCATAACTGAAACAAACTTGTAGGCATCGCTGTTCTTACCATAATCGCTTTCCATGCTGGCCAAGGCGCTATTCAGTGTTGCCAGCGCAAGGGGAGAGACCCGCCACATTGCATACGAACGGGAGGATTGACCGAGGCTCAGCGCCTGAAGTGGTTGAGGCTCGGTTGGAGGCAAAGGAGCAGGCCACGCCGTTGCAACACTGAGTATTCCACCTTTCATGGAGACGACTGAATGCTGGGGCCGCTTCGCGGCCCATCGCCAGCAAGCGCGGCTCCCACAGTTTTGGTGCAGGCCTGGAAGCTGGTGATGTTCCTGTGGGAGCTGGCTTGCCGGTGATGAGGCCTGCACTGACTACACAAGCCTTGGATCAAGGTCAGCTATGGGTCGATTGTAGCCGTTCACGACTGACCGCTTCCGACCCATGGCAGCCATTCGCGAAGGGCGAATGCCGGCCAGAAGCAGGCATTCTGCTCCAACGTTACACCCAGCGCACCGCAGTAGATCTTTTGTGGATCCCCGCGATCTGTCTGAAGGATTGGTCAGATCCAACCATCTGACTTCTACACAATATTGATACTCATCATGTTCGGAAGCTGTCGACAAGCACCTGTAGGTGGCCTGCGTGTCTATCAAGTGATTCGCAAGCGCCTAGGGTAGTACGAAGGTTTGCTACTACCTCATCGTTGAGATTGTTGATCTCATTCACGTCGAGATTCAACGCATCCACAACGGACGTTTGCTCCTCAGTTGCGCTGGCGACAGACTGGTTAACGCCGTCAATTTCCTCAATGAGCTGAGCTACCATGGTAATCAATGCACCCGCTTTATTCGCGATCTCAACGCTGTGCTCGCTGAACTGCTGGCTTTCTGTCATAACCTGTACGGCATCTTGAGCACCAACCTGTAGTTCCTCGATCATCCTCTGTATCTCCAGTGCTGAGCCCTGGGTACGATGTGCCAAACTGCGTACCTCGTCGGCTACGACCGCAAAACCTCTCCCAGCTTCTCCTGCTCGTGCAGCTTCAATCGCAGCATTCAGTGCTAGGAGGTTGGTCTGTTCAGAGATCCCTTTGATAACCTCTAGGATATGACCAATATCCACGGTCTTACTATTTAGTAGCGAGATTTTATTGCATGAGTTTCGAATTTTTGTCGACAGGTCACTGATTGAACCTATTGTACTGGTTACCGTTAGATTGCTTTCATTGGCTAAATTTCTCGCTGTAGTGACTTGCTGTGAAGCCTCCGCTGCATTTCTTGCTATCTCTTGAGTGGCAGCGCCGAGCTGATTGATCGCAGCGGCTACGCTTGTGGTGCGATAGGACTGATTGTCTGAGTTCTCCATAGACGAATTTGAAGCATCGAGCACCTGCCGGGCGACTTCATTCATAGTAACTGTTGCGTTAGATGTTTGCTTGATAGAATCATGAATTCTATGTATAAATTGGTTGAATGACTTTGCGAGTCGCCCAAACTCATCATTGGACTTAACTGCTAAACGCATCGTCAGGTCACCGTCCCCTTGAGCAATGTCGTGCATCGCATTATTCATTTCCCGAATGGGCTTTATTAGCATCCGAATGACTATCCCCAGCAAAACTATAATGCCAATCACAGAGATAATAGTGGCAATTAGCGCGGAGCTTCTGAAGTCTTGCAAAGCTTGATAGGCCAGTTTTTTGTCGATTGAGACACCCACTGACCACTGGAGTGACGGAATTCCTTTGACTGGCGCAAAGCTAATCACTCTGACTTTGCCATCTTCGGTAACTTCGTTGAGCTGACTGCTAATGGAGGGGACTGCGCCTGAGTAAATGTCACGCAGGCTTTTGGTCATTTGCTTTTTATTCGGGTGTACAAGAATTTGCCCATTTTTGTCGACCAGAAACGCATATCCAATGCCACCAAAGTCCAGTGAGTTGATTATTTTTACCAGCGCATCGAGGCTTAGGTCGCCTCCTACCACACCTTGGCCTTCGACAGGGGAGGCGATAGTCATTACCAGGTCATTGGTGTTGCTATCAACGTAAGGGGCTGTTAGCACTGTTCCCTTTTGTTCTTGAGCGAGCTTGTACCATGGGCGAGCACGGGGATCGTAGCCAGATGTCATGGCTTTGTCGGGATCGATAGTGAAGCTTCCGTCCGCCTTACCGAAATACGTAAAATCGAAGGCACTGCGGATGGCTCTGAGCCCTAGAGCACGGCGAATGTCTTGGGCTGATTGAGCTGCGGCCAAATTTTCGGATGCGGACTCAACGAGTAAGATTCGGCCAGTAAGCCAATTAGAGATGTTGCTTGCAGTCAGCATGCTCATATCATGCAAGCTGGCGTCAATGTTATTTGAAATTGACTTTTTCTGAAGCTGGTCGTTATAAAATGTGAAGATTAAAAAAGCTGTAATTACTACCAGTGACGCGGCGGTCAGAATTTTTTGGCTGAAATTGAAATTCTTCACCATTTCTTATTTCCTAGCAAGTGCATAGGGTTCTGGCAAGCCCTGACGCCGTCTGCAATAGCGTTTCTGGTGTGGCCATCTATTGCTTAATTGGTTTTGGTTAGTTAAAACAAAAAAGCCAATGCAACCCACTAGCGGTGCGTGGCCGCTGGCGGGTGCATTGGCAGAAATAGTTACTTCAGGAACGTTTCGGCGTAAGCGAACAGCCCTACGTATCCACCAGTGTGAAGGAAGACAATGGTATCCGTCTTGGAGAACCGGCCTTGCTCGACAAGATCAATCAAACCGCTCATGGCTTTCCCGGTGTAAACAGGGTCGAGCAAAATCGCTTCTTCGCGAGCCAGACGGGATATCGCGGCTAGCCCAGCTTCGGTGGGAATGCCGTACGACGCCCCCACATAACCATCCTCGACTTTGACAGCTTCTGCGTCGTAGGCATCACCTGCGCCAATCAGGTCAAGTGTCTCGATGGTCTGCTTCTTCACCAGATCAGATTGGCCTTGGAGAGTGCCCATGATGCTGATACCGGTTACCTGGGTTTTGCTTTTAAGAGCCAGGAAGCCAGCGAGCAGTCCGGCATGGGTGCCTGCACTGCCAGTAGTTACAACTACGTGGTCAATGTTGATGCCCATTTCGTCTGCCTGTTGCGACAGCTCTTCGGCACATGCCACATAGCCGAGGTTACCGACGGCGGTCGAGCCGCCCATGGGCACTACATATGGGACCAGGTCCTGCATCTCCAGCACGCTGACCTGTTGCTGAACCATCTCTGCCATGTTGGTGCCAGCTGGGTAGGTTTTGACTTCGGCTCCAAACAGATCAGTCAGCAGCCGGTTACCGTTCCGCTGATAGGCCTCAGTAGGTACATCCACTTTGTCTTCAAGCAGAGCGATGCAACGCAAGCCCATTTTCGCGGCAGCAGCTGCTGTCTGACGGACGTGGTTGGATTGGATGGCACCAGTTGTCAGGAGGTGAGTAGCGCCTTTCGAAATCGCATCTGCGACAAGATATTCGAGCTTACGACCTTTATTGCCACCGGTAGCGAAGCCAGAGCAGTCTTCTCGCTTGATGTAGATCTTGGGCCCGCCCAAGCTGCGGGTGAGATTAGGCAGGAACTCCAGTGGCGTGCGCTCGTGGCACAACCGTACACGCGTTTTATCGACAAGCATTGTGTTTACTCCGGCGTTTGAAAAAATCGGTCCTCACCTGGTCCGACTTATGACTGTGGTGGCTTAACACGGATGAAAAGTAAGCTTGGGTCAGGGCGGTGTGCTGGCTCGCTGTACCGCCCCTAGAGGCTTCACTTGGCCCTCTTAAGAGGCCTGTGGCAGAACGCTCCCTGTGAAAGGGGAGCGAATGTCAGAAAGGAATCGCTGAGCCCTGGGGTGCTCTGGTTTGCGGAAGAATTCTTCGGGTTTGCCGCTCTCCAGGATTGCGCCCTGATCCATAAAGATCACTCGGTCGGCCACTTCACGAGCAAAGCCCATCTCGTGGGTAACGCACACCATGGTCATGCCCTCTTTAGCCAGCGATTTCATCGCGAGAAGCACTTCACCAACCATTTCCGGATCGAGCGCCGATGTGGGCTCGTCAAACAGCATGACTGGAGGTTTCATCGCGAGGGCACGAGCGATGGCCACTCGCTGCTGTTGGCCTCCGGACATCTCGCCTGGGTAGGCGTTTGCTTTGTGGGCCAGGCCTACGCGGTCGAGCAGGCTCATTGCTAACTCATTGGCTTCTGCCGCTCCCAGCTTTCTGATTCGACGGGGAGCCAGAGTACAGTTCTGCAAAACCGTCAGGTGAGGGAACAAGTTGAATTGCTGGAAGACGAAGCCGATGTGGCTGCGGAGGGTGTTTACGCTTGTCCCTTTTCCATAGATGTCGATGCCATCTACGTAGATCTTGCCGTCTTGAATCGCTTCCAGGCGATTCAGAGTGCGGATCATTGTGGATTTGCCAGAGCCTGATGGGCCGCAAACAACCACAACTTCGCCTTTGGAAACTGTTTCGTTCACGTTGACCAGTGCGTGGTAATCGCCATACCACTTGTTTACGTTTTCAAGCTTGATCATGGGACTATACCTTCACAGTACGGACAGCGAGACGTCTTTCCAGCCAGTACGCAAAACGCGTCAGCCCGAAACACAGAACGAAATAAGTTGCGCCCAGCATTGCGTAAATTTCTATCGGTTTGCTTGGCAGCAGGTTGTTGATTTGCGATGCCACGAAGGATATTTCTGTCAGGCTGATGATGTAGCCCAACGAGGTTTCCTTGATGGTAGAGACGAACTGGTTCACCAGCGACGGCAGCATGTTTCTGAAGGCTTGGGGTAGAACCACCAGAACCATCGCGGATAGGTACGAGAAGCCCAGAGAGCGAGCACACTCCATTTGCCCTTTGGGCAGGCCCAAAATGCCTGCACGAACAATCTCCGCGATGTAGACCGCATCGAAAATCACCAGGGCCGCGAGCATGGTTGTGAACTGGCTGGTCTGCTGTCCGGTGATCGTAGGGAGCAGGAAATAAGCCCAGAAGATAACCATCAACAGCGGAGTACCCCTGATGATGTATGCGATAGCGGTAACGGGTATACGCAGCCACTTGTAGGGACTAATCCGGCAGAAGGCCAGTGCCACCCCTACGGGAATTGCCATGATGAGCGCGAGTGACGCCAGGATGAGGGTGAGT
The DNA here is from genome assembly GCF_039673335.1 of Pseudomonas sp. TWI929. Lineage (NCBI taxonomy): Bacteria > Pseudomonadati > Pseudomonadota > Gammaproteobacteria > Pseudomonadales > Pseudomonadaceae > Pseudomonas > Pseudomonas sp. TWI929. The sequence goes on along the minus strand of NZ_JBDJLK010000022.1, from coordinate 20,323 downwards.
AGCAGCCCGCCAAGAGGGCCATTGGGGTACTGGCCAACCAAGAAATACGTGCCATAGGTTTGAAGGATATCCAACATTTCAGATGCTCCGAACCGGATAACGCAGTTGATACAAGTGGGACAGGCCCGTGATGATCAACGAGATCGTGACGTAAGCTGCCGTAGCAAACGCGAATGACTCGAAGCCTTTGAACGTTGCGCTCTCAACCTGCTGGGCCTGGTACATAAGCTCGGCAACGCCGATAACCATCGCGATACTGGTGTTTTTCCAGAGATTCAGCGTCTGGTTGATGAGAGGCGGCACGGTTACTCGTAGCGACTGCGGGAGAATGACCAACCGCATGGTGCTCAAGAAGCCGAAGCCAAGAGTCCGGCCAGCTTCCATTTGTTCTTTAGGTATCGCCCTCAAGCCGCTTCGGATGTCTTCCGACATGTAGGCTGCGGTATAAAGGACCAGAGCGATCACTGCACTCGCAGCCTCAAAATTCCGGTCGTATAACCAGTTTCTGAGCGATTCTGGCAAGAACTCAGGTGCAGCAAAGTACCAAAACAACATGTGTGCCAAGAGCGGGACATTCCGAATCGCCTCGACGTACAGGATTGCTACTCCCCGCAGCGGCGCAAAGGGGGTAATGCGAAATACGGCAATCGTAATTGCTAGAGGCACGGCTAGTAACAAAGTGATAAAAGCCAGTTCAATGGAGAGGAATACCCCGTTGAGAAGCCATTCATGGTACTGGCCAGACAACAGCATTGAAATATCGAAGTTATTCATGTTTCGACCCGAGGCCCGGCCGAAGCCGGGCATTGGTGGTAGTTAATTGATCGAAGAGGACTCAATTTTGAATGGGCGACTTGCGTATTTCATTTTGGTGTCTGGGCCAAACCATTTCATAAACAACTGCTCAGCTTTCCCGGATTTCTCCAGGTCGAGCAAAACATCGTCCACAAGGCCTTTCATCGCTGGCTCATTTTTCCGAACCCCAAGCGCGATATATTCGGTCGAGAGGTTTTCAGAGAGAATCACAAACTTACTTCCTTCGTCCCCCAGGCTTGCCATGCTTTTAACCAGGGTCGACTCGTCGTTCACGAATGCAACGCCCTTACCCTGTTTCAGAGCCAGAAGTGCCTGAGGTGCTGTATCGAAGGAGATGATTTGTGCGTCAGGGACCGCGTCACGGATATTCTGCTCCATAGTGGTCCCTTTCACGGTCACGACACGCTTACCCGCTAGTTGGGAGATATGCTCAATGCCACTAGAGCGTTTGGTCATGATTTTTGCTCCGCCCACAAAGGTGGAGACGGAGAAGTCGATCAGTTCTTCACGCTCTTTCGTGTGGGTTAGCGTGGCAGCAAGGAGGTCGACTCGACCTTGTTGCAGCTCTGGAATCCGAGCTGCAACAGCCAGCTGCTTCACGGATGCCTTAACACCGATCTTATCGGCTACAGCCTGGCACAGGTCCACGTCATAGCCGACGATTTGGCGGGTTGAGGGATCACCAATGAAGCTAAATGGCTCATCTGTGCCGAGAACGCCACATACCAGCTCGCCCTTGGCTTTGATATCACTCAGTTGATCTGCATGAGCACTGAAGTTGAAACCGCACGCAACGATCAGGACTGCGGAAGTGATGCCTTTCTTAACTGCATGAATGTGTTTCATGGTTTTTTATCCTTATACGTTAGTGAAAGCACGGCAGATTTAAACGGCACTGAATGCCAGGGAGTCGATTTCTTATATGCCTCGTGAGGTTAAATGTTGTTAAAGCTTCGCAGCCGCTCGAAGCCTGATTGCAGATCTGCAATCAGGTCCTGAGGGTTTTCCAATCCGATATGCAAACGGAGCAATGGGCCTTGAGACTCCCATTTCGTTGCAGTTCGGTGGGGAGTTGGATTCGTGTGCAAGATGAGGCTCTCAAAGCCGCCCCAACTGAAGCCCATGCCGAAGAGTTCCATGCCATCGAGCATGGAGTGAACCGCCTTCTCATGAGTGTCGTAGAGCTGAACGCCGAACAACCCACATGCTCCGGTGAAGTCACGCTTCCAGAGGTCATGGCCCGGTGCACCAGGAAGGGCCGGATAAAGAATCTGTGCCACCTCTGGTTGTGCCTGGAGCCAGTCTGCAACGATCATCGCATTTCGTTGGTGCCGCTCCAGGCGCGTAGACAGCGTTCTCAGTCCTCTCAGAGCCAGGTAGGCGTCATCAGCACTGACTGTGAGACCGAGTTGCTTGTAGTAACCTCGGACTTGGGGGAATAGGGCCTCAGTGGTCATGATCACGCCCATCAGCACATCGGAATGACCGACGATGTACTTGGTGGCAGCGTGCACCGAAATGTCCACGCCATGCTTGAAAGAGGCGAAATTGACTGGTGTGCCCCAGGTATTGTCGAGGATCACGATGGCGTTGTGCGCATGCGCCACTTCAGCAATGGCTGGAATGTCCTGAATGTCGAAAGTGAGGGAGCCTGGCGACTCCACAAACACCACCCTCGTGTTAGGGCGAATCAGACCCGCGATATTCGCTCCAAGCGCTGGATCGTAGTACGTAGTCTCAATCCCGAAACGAGCCAAGGTTTCATCACAGAAGGAGCGAGTGGGATCGTAGACCGAGTCGGTCATCAGCAAATGATCACCGGGCTTCAGGCAAGCCATGAGCGAGGTGGTGACTGCCGACAAACCGCTTGGAGTCAGCATTGCACCGGATGCACCTTCCAGCTCCGCCAGCGCCATTTCAAGAGAGCGGGTCGTGGGGTTACCGTGGCGACCGTAGGTGTTAAGGGTGCCGTAGACTGATTTCAAATCACCTACGGTAGGAAAGAGAAGAGTAGAAGCTCTGTACACCGGAGTGTTGACTGTCCCACCAACTTGGTCATGGATGCGGCCAGAGTGAGCCAGCAATGTTTCCGAGTGCATTTTTTTGCGATCCATATCTTATCTCACTACCGGTTTGGTTTTCGTCACAGTTCAGAAAGCGCCGCATGCTAGGAGATTGATGCGCGATATCTGAAAGTTAATATGTCTGGGTAAATTTTTGCGCGCAGCAACCCAGCCTCAGAGGTGCGCGAGCGCTAGAGCTGAGGATTAGTTTCTGCTTTAGTTAAATCTTGATCGCTAAGGGGAGTACCTTAAGGTTAGGCCTTGGCAATACCAGGCAGGGAATGCGATCTGAAGAGAGGTGACTGCGCTCGGCATACCATTGATGGAATGCAAAAATGCAACAGGAGTAAAGAGAGATTGGCGATGTTTCATGACTGGCCTCGCTTTTATTATTTTGATAATGCCTTCTTGGCCAGGATTCCATGCCGCTCAACTTGGATTGTGTCCATTTCACTCCACTGTTTGCAGTCTACTCCGTGGCACTGAGAAATTTTTCCCATTTCACGCCTGCGAAATGCCTGTTTTAGGAAAATTTTTCTCCCTATGTGAAGCCGAGCTAAAAAGCAAAATATTGCCCTGGCAGTGTCGGTAGAAAATATTTCTAATTTATTGGTTTTTTTTAGGAAATGCAGACTCTCCACGTTGCGCGGAGTTATCTTGAGTAGTTGCATAGCGTAAGTTAGACGGGGAATCATTTTGTCTATAGACGCCACTATACAAAAAATTCAGAATGTGGGTACTGCATTTTTTTCAGTACGGTGTGAACGTTATGCATGATGCCCTGAGACGTTTGGATCTGAACCTTCTGATCGTTTTCGATGCCCTATACCGGCACAGAAGTGTTGTGGCGGCTGCGACTGAGCTGTCGCTGAGCCCATCTGCCTGTAGCCATGCGCTTTCGCGGTTACGAAGCTCCCTGATGGATGAGCTATTCATCCGAGCTGATAGCTCCATGCAGCCTACGGCAAAGGCCGACGAGGTTGCGATTGGGATCTCCCATGCCCTACAGATCCTAACGGAGAACCTTGGTACAGCGAGTGGGTTTGAACCCAGGACTGCATCTGAGACCTTCGTGTTCGCTGCAACGGACTTCACGGCGTACGCGTTGCTCCCCCTTTTGATTGCTCGCCTTGAGAAAGAAGCTCCAAAGCTGAAGACTAAGGTCGTGTATTCGACGCAACGAGACCCTTGGCGTGAGCTAGGAGAAGGAAAGGTTCACTTCGTCCTGGGTGTGTCTGACGAGTACAGCGCACCTTATGAGGGAATTGAGGAATTGACCTGCTTCAGCGATGACTACGTCGTAGTTGCTCGCCGTGGCCATCCGCGAATCAAGGATGAACTGACCCTCGAACGTTACCTAACCGAAAGGCATGTGGTTGTGATGCCTTGGAGCGATACAGGAAGCGTGATTTCAAGCAGCCTCAACAAGCAGGACGCTCATCGCGAGGTGGCTGTAGAGCTTCCCAGTGTGATGGCTGCCCCCTTCATTGTCGCCAATACGGACCTGCTTATCACCCTGCCTCGACGAGCTGCTGTGCAATTGAGCAGTGCGGCGCCGCTTGAAATTTACCAGGCTCCGTTTGAAACACCTAGGTATACGCTCAAGGTCTTCTACCATGTACGAAACGGGAGCAAGCCCGCAAGTAAATGGCTGCGTGAGCAGATGATGTTGGCTTTGGCTCAAGAATAGTATCGTGGGGGCTCAAAGGATAGATGCAAGTAAGGATTGTTTATAAAGTCAAGATGGATCTTGATAGGTGTAGAGGAAAGAACACCCAGTATCAGAAAAATTCATGAGCGATAAGGAATAAGATATTTTCTTCTTCTCGCATTGTGCAAAAATACCTCCTCAGTTTATTTGGAGAAAACGCAGATGGCCGGGGAAAAATCTATTAACGCGCTTCTCAAGGGAATGAGCCCAGCACTAAACGAGGGCGACTATGTGTTTTGCACGACACAATCCCTCCAAGCACTGACTGATGAGGAAATTGTAGGCAGCTTCCGTGAACAGGAAGGGCTGACAGTGATTCTTAAGCGTGAGCGGGCGGACGCATTGGGACTGAAATACGACTATATTGCGTCCTGGATCACTCTGACCATTCACTCCTCTCTAGAGGCTGTAGGGCTGACAGCCGCATTTGCAACCGCGCTAGGCAACGCTGGCATCAGTTGCAACGTCGTGGCCGCGTTCTACCACGACCATATTTTCGTTGGGAAGCAAGATGCATCCAAAGCTATGGAAGTTCTTGAAGCGCTAGCTAAGGGCTGAACTCAGTTGTGCGGCCCAGCGATTGAGATAGCAGCTGTTGAACTCAGTTCGCTGACCTGCAGGTGATGGCATGACAAGCAATGTGCAAATTATGCACATTGCTTGTATGTGGAGCTGAGGACTAAGACTTCTGGGGAAGCGGTAAGTCGAAGCGCTTTATAATGTGATGCTGTGATAAAGCGTATAGAGGGCCGTTAAGGAAATCGTGGCGGCGGAGATAAGGTTTAGCGTTCCTTTTTTTGATGAAAGGCGATCAGCCAATCGAGCGCCTAGTACGCCTCCACACGCACCTCCAGCTATGAACACAAAGGCAAGCGGCCAATCCACCATTCCTGAGATGGAATAGTTGATAGCCGTGGTAAGCCCAAATCCCGTTACTGCGACCAGTGATGTACCTACTGCCAGGAGCGTTGGCATCCGGGTCGCGGCTATTAATCCTGGTACAACCAGGAACCCGCCACCTATACCAAAAAAGCCCGAGAGAATCCCAGACGCACCGCCAATAAGGGAGAGCTTCGGGGCACTTTGGCGGCAACTGATAGCGGCAGGTGCATGGTGAGCCCTATGCTTGACCATCAAGGCCGCGACCACGAGCATGAGCACGGCGAACATGGAGAGCAGTCGCTGGCCATCGACTAACTTTCCAACCGATGAGCCCACGTACGCTCCGATCACTCCCGCGAGCGCAAAGATCATCGCACAAGGCCACTTCACGTTCCCTCGCCGAGCGTGGTTCATCAAATTCATACCGGCATTCGTAGCGACAGCCAAAGCACTGGTGCCGATTGCAATGTGAGGCTGATCGACGCCCACCAGGTAAATCATGAGCGGTACGGCGAGGATCGATCCCCCGCCGCCGATCAACCCGAGCGATACACCAACAGCAGAACCGGCGATGACCCCGAGAGCATATTGAGTAAGGCTTAGAGTGAGCATTTCCCTAGCCACTCACGATTTGTTTGAGGGAGTCAGGCGCGCAAAACCACTCACGGCCTTTGAGCATTCCATTCCAGTAGATGCTTGGAAGCGCATCGGCTTTCAAATGCCAAGCCAAACGCGAAGGGCGCCGTCCATCAAGCAACCAGCGTGGGAAGGTAGGAGCCAGCTTGCCCCCATAGGAGAACTCAGCCAGGACAATCTTCCCGCGCTCGACGGTCAAAGGGCACGACCCATATCCGTCGTAGCTAGCCTCCGGTGGACGGCCCGCCAAGCATGCAACGACGTTCTGAGCTATCACTGGTGCTTGTTTTCGTGCCGCTGCCGCAGTTTTGGCGTTGCTCGTGTTCACCGCATCGCCAAGGCCGAAGATGTTGGGATAGCGAGGATGTCGGAGTGTGTCCGGGTCGACCTCCATCCAGCCGCTTTCAGCCGCGAGTGGGCTGGCCTTGAGGAAACCAGGTGCCGTCTGCGGAGGGCAGACATGGATCATGTCGAACTCAACGGTTTCAGTCCCTTTACTCCCGTCAGCTTTAAGATGGGAGAAGGTAGCGGTGCGAGCTTGGCCGTCGATGGCGGTGAGTGTGGACCCCAGTTTCAAGTCCACCTTGTACCGCTCGATGTATTCCATGAGGGCAGGGACATAGTCAGGAACACCGAACAAAACGTTGCCGGCGGTATGGAACTGAATATCGTTTTGCACGCCACTGCGAAGCCAATGGTCAGCAGACAAGTACATAGCCTTCTGCGGCGCACCTGCGCACTTGATCGGCATCGGAGGCTGGGTGAACAGCGCTCGGCCGTTCCGTAATTGCTGGACTAGCTTCCAAGTGTATGGAGCAAGGTCGAAACGGTAGTTAGAGGTCACCCCATTTGTTCCCAGAGCCTCCTCAAGCCCAGGGATGGCGGCCCAATCCAGCTTCAGACCTGGTGCAACGATCAATGCTCGATACCTAACGCTGCTCCCATTGCTGAGATAGACACGGTTATCTTGCGGCTCGAACGAGCATGCAGCACTACGTATCCAACTCACGTTTTCGGGGATGAGAGATGCCATCGACCGGCAGGTGGTCTCAGGGGTGAAGATGCCCCCCCCGACCATTGTCCAGCCAGGTTGGTAAAAGTGATGCTCGGCAGGGTCGATGACGCAGACCTGGAGGTTGCTTTGACGCTTGAGCAGGCTGGCGCAAGCCGCCAAACCGCCAGCGCCGGCACCAATGATCACTACATCGAAGTTCTTTTCGATGATCCCAGCGCGGTGCTGGATTGAGAGTAAACGAGCTTTCAGAGCGGTTAGGTCGTGACCTGCCTGGCCAGCTTGGGCAAGGATTGAATTTGCACAGCAGGTGGATGCCTGATGAAGCGCCCAGAGCGTGGTGGACCTCATGCCAGAGCGGCAGAATGCAAGTACAGCGCCTTGCGAATTCTTCATGACATTTGAAAATGCTGCTACATCACTATCGCTGATGCTATTGCTCTCCACGGGCTGGTAAATAAATGCGATGCCTGCATGCTCGGAAGCAGCTGAAATTTCCTCCGCAAGAGGCTGACCTGCTTCCTCCCTGTTCGGTCGATTGCAGATGATCACTTTTATTCCCAGTGAAACGATTTCCGGGATATCGTCAGGAGTGATCTGAGCGGACACGAAAACGCCGTCTGCCAAACTAGTAGGATGCATGCAAGGGACCTCAAAAATTATAATAGTTAGAGCGCTTTACTTTCGGATAATGATGTTTACTTACTGCCTAGGTAATTGAGTGGGATTTTAAGGTAGCGGACGCCGTTAGCTTCCGGTGGTGGAAGAGCACCCCCACACATGTTTACTTGTACGGATGGAAGCATTAATTTGGGGGTGCTTAAAGTAGAGTCTCGGCTGGTGCGCATATTCACAAAGCTATCCATATCAACGCCGTCATGAATATGCACATTTGCTGTCTTCTGATCATGGATAGTGCATTCCCACGCAAACTGATCCCGTCCGGGGGCCTTGTAGTCGTGGCACAGGAAAACTCTCGTTTGCTCTGGCAGGGAAAGCAGACGTCTAACTGAACGGAACAGGGTCCTGCTGTCTCCCCCAGGAAAGTCGCATCGGGCCGTCCCGTAGTCGGGCATGAAGAGGGTGTCACCAACGAATACTGCGTTCCCAATCACATAGGCCATGCAGGCAGGTGTGTGACCTGGGACGTGAAGCGCAACCCCTTCAAGGCCACCGATCTCGAATCTCTCACCGTCCGACAGTAGGTGGTCGAACTGGCTTCCATCGCTCGTGAACCAAGGGCCAGCGTTGAACAGGACTCCAAACGTCTTTTGGACTTGGCTGATTTTCTCACCAATGGCGATTTTCCCGCCCAGGTGGTCCTGAAGTAGGGGGGCCGCAGATAGGTGGTCAGCATGAACATGCGTTTCTAGTAACCACTCTACCGATAGCCCTTCAGAACCCACGAAGGAGATAATTTTCTGAGCTGAAGACTCTCTGGTCGAACCACTTGCTGGATCGTAGTCGAGGACGCTGTCGATGACGGCGCACACTCTGCTATTGGGCTCAACGACGACGTGTGACGCGGTAAAGGTCTCGTCATCGAAAAAAGTGTTGACTGCCGGACGAAGCGATGGGTTTTTGATAGCCCGGTCGATGATCTGCTTTGCGATCTCAACTGATCCATCAAGTCCAGAATTGTCTTCAAGCATTTGAATATACCCGCAGGACTCAAGGGTTGGCGTGTTGGCTCCTACAGGAGCGACGCCGTGATGAGTGTGAAAAAGCGGCAGAGGCGGAGGCACTCTGCAATCCCTCCGCCAGCTGCTCTTTAGCTGAAGCTGCCAATCACTGCGTAGCCGATGAGGGCGATCAATCCCGCAGTTGCGCTGTATGGGATTTGTGTCTTGACGTGATCCATCAGGTCATTTCCGGTCGCCATCGCGCAGACAATGGCGGTGTCGCTTATGGGAGAAAGTGCATCTCCCAGTACCGAGCCAGAAATTGCGGCCCCGATCACTAGATAGGGGTCCACACCCGCAGCGACTGCCAATTGAATCCCGATGGGGATCATGATGGAGAACGTGCCCCAAGAAGTTCCGGTAGACAGGGAGATCAGGGCTGCAATGGCGAAAACGAAAGCAGCGGTCAGTCCTGGTGAGAGGAAAGTGTTGAGGTGTTGAGAAAGGTAGGCACCGACATTGAGCTGACCTGAGATGTTCCCAATGAAGAAGGCCAAGGTGAGAACCACGGCTATCGGGAGCATCGACTGATACCCGACAAGGAGTTCCTTCGTGTACTCCTCAATGCTGAAGAGGCGCTTCACAAAGACGTAGTGGACGAAGCCTGCAACCTGTCCGATCAATACCGCCCAGAAGACGGATGTTGCACCAGACCCCTTCATGAAATTGCCATCTCCGGTGACGTAGAGGGCAACCGGAACGCTACAGAGCATGGCGAGGAACGGGATAAGGAAGTTGGAGACGCTTTCACCAGCTTGCCGTTGAGGTGCGTCTTGAGGCGACAGGAGCGGCGTGGCTCCCGGTCTGATCTCGATACCTTGCGCGGCTCGCTGTTGGGCTGCGCGCATGCGTGGGAAGGCGAAATTGGTGAAGATAGACAAGAAAACCAAGAGCAGGGAGGCCCAGGCGAAAAGGTTGAAAACCATCGACTTGGCGAGAATCTCAAACGGTTCACCCTTGATGAAGCCGTTCGCGATTTGAACCGAAATAACTCCCATCATAACGGCGCCCCAGCCGTTGATCATCACAGATGACCAAACCGAAATGCCTGCGGTTTTGATGATGTAGGCCATTTGCTCACGAGCAATCCGATGCCTCTTAGCCAGCGGGCTAGTAACAGATCCTGACGTCAACAGCGCAATGTTGCTCTCGATGAAAATCACGCATGAGACCAGTACAGCCAAAAGCTGAGTACTTACAGGGCCGCGAGCGACCTTCACCCTGTGAGCCAGGAAATCGACCATGCTATTCATTCCGCCAGTGATCCGAGCGAGATGGACAACGCCGCCGATCATGATGCCGAAAATAATAGACTTTGCAGCGCCGTCAGAATGAAAAACGTCGATCACGCCTTGCGCAGAATTAGTAAGGCCACTACTAACGTCGAAATTCGCGAGAATGAGTGAGCCAGAAATCACTCCCACCAAAAGCGACAGGATCACCTGCCGCGTAAAAATGGCTAAGCAAATCGTAATGACTGATGGAAATAAGGTCCAAGCACCAAGTTCGAGTAGCATTAATCATTTCCTGCATAGATTGTTATTGTTGCTAAAGCAGTATTTTCGGTATGACATTTTTAAACGTGCAGCAGATGGCACAAAACCCACAGGAATAGCTATGCAGTGAATTAGGCGTACCGACGAAGCAAATTCTCTTCGCATGTAAGCTCACCGAATTTGCTGGCCACCCAATCGGGGTTCCAGTATGTATCCGCGTACCTGATACCATCATCACAAATCAATGTCACAATAGAGCCGGTTTCTCCCCGCTCTTTCATTTGAGATGCAACTTCGAGCACGCCACACAGGTTTGTACCCGTCGAAGCACCTACCCGACGCCCCGTTAATTGTTCAAACCAATACATAGCGGCCAGGGTTGCTTGGTCCTTAACCTTGATCATGCTGTCAATGACTTCAGGCAAAAATGAAGCCTCGACTTGCGGGCGCCCAATGCCTTCAATTCTGGAGCCATTGCGCTCTTTCAACGTTCTATCTTTTTTGATAAAACTGTCGTAGAAAACTGAGTTCTCAGGGTCAGTGACTACAAGCTTTGTGTCCATGCCTTTGTAATGAATATAGCGACCAAGCGTCGCAGCAGAACCTCCAGTTCCCGCGCTCATTACTACCGCTCGCGGAATAGGATGTAATTCTGACTGCATCTGCCTGAAGATGCTTGCAGCGATACTCTCCTCGCTGCGCCAGTCAGAGGCCTGCTCAGCGAAGGTGAACTGATCCATATAATGGCCAGCATACTCCGCCGCTAGGTCTCGGGCAGCTCCATAAACAAGGCTGGCGTCCTCCACAAAGTGACATTGCCCGCCAAAAGATTCGATCATCTGGACTTTAGACTTCGAGGTGCTCTTGGGCATAACTGCTGTGAACGGCAGTCCAAGAAGCTTTGCAAAGTAAGCCTCAGAGATGGCAGTGTTCCCAGAAGACGCCTCGACGACATGGGTGTCTCGTACGATTTTGCCACTGCTAATTGCATGCATGTACAGGGAACGAGCAACGCGATGCTTAAGACTGCCTGTTGGCTGTGTGCTTTCGTCTTTTAGATAGACGTCAATGCCTTCTAAGCCAGGGATGCTGACTTTGAGCAGGTGGGTGTCAGCAGTGCGGCGCTGGTCGCTGGCGATCTGCTTGAATGCTAGTCCGGCCCAGTTACTCATCACTCGATACCTTTACAGCAACGGCCTCGACCTCAACGAGCGCGCCTTTGGGCAGCGAAGCAACACCGATAGCAGCACGAGCGGGGAATGGAACGTTGAAAAGTTCTTTCATGACATCATTAACCAGTGCAAAGTTACCCAGGTCTACGAGATAAATATTCATCTTCACAATGTCAGATGTTTGCATATCAGCGGCGCTCAGCACAGCAATCAAGTTTTCGAATGCCTGACGGGTCTGGGCTTCAATACCCTCAACCAACTCCATGGTTTTAGGGTCAAGTGCAATTTGCCCGGACATATAGAGGGTGCCATTAACAAGCACAGCCTGAGAGTATGGGCCGATTGCAGCTGGGGCATCGACAGTGCTGATGATTTGCTTCGACATTTTTTTGCTCCAGGATGATGACTATGGAGCTATGCTAGCCTACAAGCTTGAAAAAAAATTTGCTCATTCTCTACCTTGATGGTACGAAATGAGAAAAATTTTCTACCTGAGGTTGCTGCGATGGACACCTTTGATCGACAGATTCTTATGCATCTTCAACGTGACGTTTCAATGTCCCTCAAGGATCTAGCGGACAACGTAAACCTTTCCACCACGCCATGTTGGAAGCGGGTAAAAAGACTTGAAGAGCAGGGTTTCATCAAGGCAAAAGTAGCCCTTCTTGATCAGGCAAAAGTTGGCCTAGGGCTAACAGTCTTTGTCCATATCAAGACTCGCCATCACGACAAGGAATGGCTGGAGCACTTTGCTGATACAGTAAAAAATTATGCCGAGGTCATGGAGTTGTATCGTATGGCTGGAGATTGGGATTACTTGCTGCGTGTCGTCGTCAAAGACATAACGGCATACGACCATTTTTACAAGCGAGTTATTTCAGACTGCAAAGGATTGAGTGATATTTCATCAAGCTTTGCAATGGAACAAATCAAGCTCAGTACTGTATTGCCGCTATAGGATTAGCGGATCTTCGGGCGAGCAACCAAGTGTTACTCGCCCAAAGATCAAATGGTCATCATCATCTCGTGCCAGGACATGCCGCCATGATCGGATGGAGATGGCTGGCAGTAGACGTAGCCCATTCGGGCGTAAAGGGCAACATGGTGCTGCTTGCACATGAGGTGAATGGTTTTTTTGCCAAGCAATTTCATTACTTCGATAAAATTCGCCATCATCGGGGACGCGTAGCCATTTCCTTGGAAATTTGGCGCAATCACTACAGACATGATTACCGCGTTAGCCGCGTGGGGATCATGACCAATCAGCTCCTTGAATTCTTCATCTGACATCTGTACCACGTGTGCACAACCGCTGTTGATGAAGCCAGCAATAGACCCATCGATTTCCATAACGATGAATCCCTGAGGGTATTGACTGATGCGGGTCTTGATCTTCTCAAGAGTCGCCGCTTCATCCCCTTCGTAGGCCGAGATCTCGATTTCGTAGCAACGGTCGGCGTCTGAAGGTACTGCATTTCGATAGGTGATCTGAGTCATTGCATAGCCATACTGAGATTGCTGATGACTCAATCATAGGAAAAAACCAACGTGAGCGTACTGCATTCTGTGCACACCTAGCTGCACAGCCTGCACTCCGACGACCTGTTCAGATGATGCTGCTTGGTAGCAATGCAGATGTCGGATGAGGCGCGGGGCTCGGAGATTTCTCTACCGATTTACCGCAAATAATTTCGGCAATCTATCTACAATATTCGGCCTGACCAACACGCGATCTTCAGTCCCTGTTGCAGGACAGACAGATGAGGTGTTTCTCAATGAGTTTCTTGAGGTGATGTCCCAATGGCCGACCAAGCGGTAAGCGCTATCCGTTTCACCCTGTTCAAGCACAGCCGTGATTCTTTCCTGGCTGCACCGGATGATGCTTCCATTCCGCACTCCAGCGTGGTGCAGTTCTCTGGGCGGCCACAAGCATCAGGTTTTACAGAAATGGTCTCGGCTTTGAGCGATGCGTTGCCCTGGAACGGCATAGCTAAAGCGATCATCTCCTGGGTGGAGGCTCGGAAAAGTCGGCGTGTGATGATCCATGCGAAAGACGGGTTGGTGAGCATCGAAGCTGAAGGGTACGGTGCGAAGGACGTCGAACGCCTGCTAAGAGCGTGCCGTGACGTTACGATCATCGATTTGTTGACTGACTTCCTCAGGGCGTGAAGCGGACGTTCAGCCCAGAAGTCCTTGCAAGCTATATATGGAGATTCGTATATTCGACTTTCCATATGTGTTGGTGCCGCCATGCTCACCCCGCCTGATGTCTTCAAAAGCCTATCCGACGAGACCCGTGCTCGCGCCACCCTGCTGATCGCCAGCCTCGGTGAGCTATGTGTCTGTGAACTGATGTGCGCGCTGAACGACAGCCAACCCAAGATAAGCCGCCACCTGGCGCAATTGCGCAGCTGTGGCATGCTACTGGATCGCCGCCAGGGGCAATGGGTGTATTACCGCCTAAACCCGGAGCTTCCCGCCTGGGTACACGAGATCTTGCAGGCGACACTGCAAGCCAACGCGCAATGGTTGGCAGAGAACACCCTTCGCCTGCAGAACATGGACGGCCGCCCCGTTCGTGATGCTGCCTGCTGCTGATCATCACCGAGCGAGATCATCATGCTGGTCGCCATTGCCGTCTTTGTTTTCACCCTCATTCTCGTCATCTGGCAGCCCAAAGGGCTTGGAGTCGGCTGGAGCGCCGCACTCGGTGCCCTCATCGCCCTGGCGGCGGGTGCCGTTTCGCTGCACGACATACCAACCGTGTGGGCCATTGTCTGGAATGCCACCGCCACCTTCGTCGCCGTCATCATCATCAGCCTGCTGCTGGATGAGGCCGGTTTCTTCGAATGGGCCGCGCTGCATGTCGCGCGCTGGGCAAACGGCAGCGGTTACCGCCTGTTCGCCTTCTGCGTGCTGCTCGGTGCCGCCGTCTCGGCACTGTTCGCCAACGATGGTGCGGCGCTGATCCTTACGCCCATCGTCATGTCGATGCTGCTCGCGCTGCGATTTTCGCCCGCGGCGACGCTGGCCTTTGTCATGGCCGCCGGCTTCATCGCCGATACGGCGAGCCTGCCGCTGGTGGTCTCCAACCTGGTGAACATCGTCTCGGCCGACTACTTCAAGCTGGGCTTCGCCGAATACGCCTCGGTGATGGTGCCGGTGAATCTCGCCAGTGTGGCCGCGACCCTGCTGGTGCTGTTCCTGTTCTTCCGCCGCGATATCCCGAGGCAGTACACGGTCGCGGCCCTGAAGACGCCAAGCGAGGCGATTCATGACCGCGCCACCTTCAACGTCGGTGGCTGGGTGCTGCTGTTGCTGCTGATCGGCCTGTTCGCCCTGGAACCACTGGGTATCCCGATCAGTGCAGTAGCCGCAGCCTGTGCGACGATCCTGTTTGCCGTCGCCGCCCGTGGCCACCGCATCTCGACCCGTCGTGTGCTGCGCGAAGCTCCCTGGCAGGTGGTGATCTTCTCTCTCGGCATGTACCTGGTGGTCTATGGGCTGAAGAACGCCGGCCTCACCGACATGCTCACCCACCTGCTCGACCGCCTTGCGCAGCAAGGGCTGTGGAGTGCCGCCATCGGCACCGGGTTGATCGCTGCATTGCTGTCTTCGGTCATGAACAACATGCCCAGCGTGCTGATCGGCGCCTTATCGATCCAGGCCAGCGAAGCGCAAGGGCTGGTGCGCGAGGCGATGATCTACGCCAACGTCATCGGCTGCGACCTCGGCCCGAAAATCACCCCCATCGGCAGCCTTGCCACGCTGCTCTGGCTGCATGTGCTGGAGCGCAAAGGCATGCGTATCACCTGGGGTTACTACTTCAAGGTTGGCATCCTGCTGACGCTGCCGGTTCTGTTGATCACCCTTTCGGCCCTGGCATTGCGCCTGAGCCTCTGACATCCGCCACGAAGCGGAGGAGCCCCCCATGCGAGTCCTGTTCATGTGCACGGCCAACAGCTGCCGCAGCATCCTTTCCGAGGCCATGTTCAATCACCTGGCGCCTTACGGATTTGAAGCCGTCAGCTCCGGCAGTTTCCCGAGAGGCCAAGTGTTGCCCCGCAGTCTGACCACCTTGCAGCATGCCGGCATCTCGACTGATGGCCTGAGCAGCAAGGGCAACGATGCGTTCGAAGGCAACCCACCGGACATCGTCATCACCGTGTGCGACAAGGCTGCCGGCGAAGCCTGCCCGGTGTATTTCGGCCCTGCGCTGAAGGCGCATTGGGGGCTGGAGGATCCATCCGACATCATCGGTGACGAGGCGTCAGTCGACGCTGCATTCCGCGCCACGCTGGCCCGCATCGAGTCTCGCTGCCAGGCCTTCTTCGTACTGCCTTTCGATAACCTCGACCGTGAGCAGCTCAAGCATGAGCTGGATCGCATCGGCACGCTTTGAGCTGGAGGAAACATGTCTGAGCAATTGCCTAATCTCGACCTCGCGCTGTTCGATATGCCGCCAGCGGCAACCCGTTCCAGCGAGCACAAACCGCGCATCCTGCTGCTGTATGGATCGACCCGCGAACGCTCTTTCAGTCGCTTGCTGGCGGAAGAAGCCGCACGCCTTCTGGAACACTTCGGTGCCGAGACGCGGGTCTTCAATCCGTCGGGCCTGCCGCTGCCTGACGATGTACCTGTCGAGCATCCCAAAGTGCAGGAACTGCGTGATCTGGTGCAGTGGTCGGAAGGCCAGGTCTGGTGCTCGCCAGAACGCCATGGTGCGATGTCTGCGGTGTTCAAGGCGCAGATCGACTGGATCCCCTTGGCACTGGGTGCGGTTCGCCCCACCCAAGGCAAGACCCTGGCAGTCATGCAGGTGTGTGGCGGCTCGCAATCGTTCAACGTGGTCAACCAGTTGCGTGTACTTGGCCGCTGGATGCGGATGTTCACCATCCCGAACCAGTCTTCGGTGCCCAAAGCCTACCTGGAGTTTGACGACGCCGGGCGGATGAAGCCTTCGCCGTACTACGATCGTGTGGTGGATGTCATGGAGGAACTGGTGAAGTTCACCGTACTGCTGCGCGACCGTCAGGAATTCCTGGTGGATCGTTATTCGGAGCGCAAGGAAAACGCCGAGCAGCTATCTGCCCGCGTGAACCAGCGCTCGATCTGAGGCCATGACCGTAATGTCCGCTGGATGTCGATAGCTGCCTTTCACAAGTGGCAGTTCCCGCCCGCAAATAGCCAATAACCGGTAACACCCAATAACTTCAATGCCATTCTGAGCAGGTTATCAAGATTGCTTTTGTGTCCCATTGATTGAACCCGCCGTCAAAAACATAAGTCTCTAGGTATGTAACCGGTACCTCGCAACCCTGAGAGGGTTTCGAACCTCGCGAGCTGAGTACGGATATGTGGGACAAAAACGATCGAAAGTTAAAGGTTAGGGCCACGATAATCTGTCTTCGGAGCGGAAAAGTCCTGTTGGTTCGGAAGAAAGGCAGCAAGTGGAATTTTCCAGGCGGCGCCATTGAGCTAGGCGAAACGCCTATGGCTGCGGCAGCCAGGGAGTTGCGGGAAGAGACATCCATTGAAGTCCCAGGTCTGCTTTCCCTCTGTACCATTAGGGTCGGCTATACCATTCATCACATCTTCACCACCCATGTCCTTGACGGCGAGAAGCCCATTGCGTGTAACGAGATTGTGGCCTGCAAATGGGTGCCTCGCGAAAAACTGAGCCCATCCATGCTCAAATCTACGGCAGCAGCATTGATGCTCACCCAGTTGCCAGCACTGATTGCCTAGTAAGACGCAGGCCGAACTTGCCTTGAGAATGGCCAGGTGACGGGGGCTGACGACCTGCTGTGGCCGTCAGTTCAATGCCGGCATTGGCCTATCCGACTCCGCTCAATTGTCGTCGCTAGCCGATCCTGGCTCTGGTATGCCTTGGCATTGGATTTGCTGCCTTGAGGTACGGTGGGTTTATTGCATCTGGGGCGGCTGAAGTTCTGCCAACTCGCTGCGCCGCTATCCCCAAAAGTGGGTAAAACCGGCGCCGCCCCACCCACCCTGTTGAAATTCCGTAAACAGTCATCTGCGTTACCGCACAACCAAGGTGAAGCGAAATACCAGGAGGTGTGATGCAATTACTCTCGGGGTGCAGGCGCATCAAGGCCTTCAGGGCGCAGCTATCCAAGCGCTCTGAACCGTTCAACTTGATGCAGCGCTTTTCGCTCACCAGCTTCATCATTATCGGTGCGGTGGCGATGGGGCTTGCCTGGTATTCGACGCGCTTTCTGGTCAACGAAAGCCTTGAGCGCGATGCATTACTTTCGGCTCAATTCATTCAATCGATGGCGGTCGGCGAAATACGCCACCATGACCTGATGGGTATGAAAATGGGTGATGTGCTGTCCGCTGCGCATTACGGCATGCTTGCACCTGAAACCTCAAAGAACCGTGGGCGCGCACGATCAGAGTTCCTGGATCACTTGGCCAATCTGCCTGACCTTTTGCTGGCCACGATCATTTCGCCGGAGCGTGAAGTAATCTGGTCAACCAACCCTCAACTAATCGGACGCACGCTGGAAAATGATGGACCACTCGAAACAGCCTTCAGTTCAGGTGGTCGCGTCAGTGCCAGATACGATGAGGTAGAGCCCGGGAGACCTGAGCAGCAATTCACTCGCCCGCCCAAAATGTTCTTCGTCGAGAACTACGTCCCCCTGTTGGATGATCAGGGAAAGGTGCTGGCGATGGTGGAAATCTACAAAGAGCCGGTCGATCTGATCGAGCGGCTGGAGCGCGGGCGCAGATTGATTTGGGCAGCTACAGCACTCGGTGGCTTGGTCATCTATTTTGGTCTGTTCTGGATCGTCTACCGGGCGGCCAAGCTGCTGACTGAGCAGCAGGATCAGTTGGTGGCGAACAAGACATATGGCGGCTTGGTGGAAATGTCTACCGCAGTGGCGCATAGCCTGCGCAATCCCTTGGCTAATATCCGTAGCAGCGCCGAACTGGCGCAGGTAATGCCAAGCCAACCGGCGGTACGGAACATCACTGATATCATCACTCAGGTTGACCGGATGTCCGGATGGATCAGCGATCTGCTGCAAATTCTGCGGCCTCTGCGGGGTGAGGCAGAAACCGTCAATCTTGTGAGCGTAACGCGTGAGGCGGTGAGCAGGTTTGAGCCACAGCTTCAGCAGTTCCAGATTCAGACAGTGTTGAACGTCTTCGGCACGATAGATGTGATCAGTCACAGGCTGTTGCTAGGTCAAGTGCTCAACAGTGTCCTGGCCAATGCGATCGAGGCGATGCCTGAAGGCGGAGAATTGCGGGTGTCGTTGGAGCGCACCAGCCTTGTAGAGGTCGTGTTGTTCATTGACGACACTGGGCCCGGCCTATCACGGCAACAGGAGATGTCAGCGTTCAAATCCTTCTACACAACCAAGCAGGGAGGGATGGGTATAGGCTTGGTCATGGTCAGGCAGGTGATGGAGCATCTGGGCGGCGAGGCATCCCTGCTCAACCTCGAACCACAAGGCACCCGAGTGAGCTTGCGTTTTCGTTGCTAGACGCGTTCAGTAGCTTTGGCAGTTGGAAGCGCATGTTCACCAATCTGTCCGTGTGAGCCAGCGCTCAATCTGAGGCCATTTCCGGAATCTCTGCTCTGGGTCGATAACGGTCATTCGCGACTGGCTGTTATCGACCCTGACATTCAGAAACCATGCTTTTGAGGCAGCAACGAGTCAGCATTGACGGCGTAAGGTTTCACTCGGCAATTCGCCGAAAGCACGGTGATACTGATAGGCAAAACGGGAAAAATGTCTGAATCCCCAGCGAGAGGCAACATCGGCAATGTTGCAGCCTGATGCTCCTTGCAATAGGTCACGTAACGCTCCATTCAGTCGAATGTTCATGAACCATCGCCCTGGTGGCATTCCAGTTGTCCGGTTGAAAATAAGCTCCAGCGCTCGTCGACCATAGCCACTGCGCGCAGCAATCGCGTCAAGCTGCACATTCATCAACTCCTCGGTCAAAGCCAAACGCTCGCATGCCAAAATCAAATGCAAATGTCGCTGGGCACTAACCATTCGCGTACGGTCTACCTCCATCGAATGTCCAAGCGCCTCTGCATAGCCATCAACCAGGCTGTGGAAAATTTCGGTGGCGAGCGCGTCTGAAAAACCGGTTGTTTTCAATTCGCGTCCCAATGCGAATGCATCATCTGCCAATTGAACCAACCGATTCCTGCCCCCCCTAGGAAGCCTGACAGAATTGGCGTGCTGTCTGGGTAGCTCAAGCGGACGTCCCCATCGCGCCATCGCTGACGCTTGCAGCAGATGCTCTGGAAGTATGAAAGTGATCCATCGAGAGCCTCCAGATGCCTGGTACAGCAACTCGGCAGCGGGAGGATAAAGCTGAATTACGTCGTCCTCTACCGACGTGGCGTTGTAGCGCGTCACCTCCGCCCCCTCGGCAACCAGTCCGATGCAGAGCGCTTCCTTTGGCATGACCCCGCAAGCAACAACTGGAAAGTCATAGCTCCCAGTCTCAAGCACCGCCCCGCCTAGAACCAGGCGTTGGTGAGCCATATTCGAATGCCGAGCCGAGAGCAATCGATGCTCGAAATATCCGCCATAAACGACATCGAAAGCCAAGGAGGGATCTCTTCCGGAGTAACTGTATTGCTGAAACACACCAGGTGACTGCATTCGCAAATTTCCTAGCTATTTCGTTTTTCGGCTATAGCACTTTAGGTCGCATGGTCTAGATTGCAAACAGCTCTCACCCATGTTGAACTGGTCAAGTAATTTTGGACACCGGTTAAGGTTCATGCCGCTATCTTGAGCTTTTCCTCCATGGCTACCGGTGTTTCATAGCCGTTGTAGCTGTGGAGGCGCTTGA